>NZ_JAQIBL010000001.1 GCF_027859075.1 Oceanispirochaeta sp.
CAGTACCTGGTTATGTTCAGCCGCTGGATGAATTCATCAATGATCCAAACCTGGTTTCCCCCGACTATGATTTTGCAGACTTTTACCCCGGTGTTATTTCTTCACTGAAATGGGACCTGGTACCTGGTCACAAAGTCGGTGGCGGCAGCCTTTGGGCTCTTCCCCTTGGTTTTGAAACAAACACTCTTGCCTATAACAAAAGAATTTTTGATGAAAGAGGCCTGAAACCACCAAAAACCATGGCAGAACTTGAAGTCCTGTGTGAGCAGCTGCAGGAATTTGACGGACCCGGCAGCTATGCTCTGGCTCTTCGCGGTTCCAGAGGTTGGGGAACAATCCACGCCGGTTATATGACCACATATTCTAACTACGGTGCTGTCGACTTTGAAATCGAAAATGGTAAGCTCGTTTCCAAGATGAACTCACCCGAAGCCGTGGAGATGACAGAAGATTGGGTCAGCCTGATCAAGAAGGGTGGATCTCCTACATGGGCCAGTTATACATGGTATCAGGCCGGAGCCGACCTGGGTGCCGGTAAAGCCGCCATGCTCTTCGATGCCGACTGTAACGGATACTTCCAGAATCCCTGGGGCGCCTCACAGGAAGCCGGAAATATCGCATGGGTTCATGCTCCCCTTCCCGAAGGAAAGACCGAAGTCAATGCAAACCTTTGGACATGGGCTATGGCCATCAACAAGGCATCAAAGCATAAAACTGCTTCCTGGTTGTTCCTCCAGTACTTTACAAGCAAAGAGTTTAACCAGTGGGCATCCACAGTTGGTAAAACTGTAGACCCCGCCAGAAGATCCGTCTTTGAAAGTGCTGAGTTTAAAGAAGTACTTGCCGAATCAACAGGATACGCACAGGCTTTTCAGGACTCTGTAGCTGGTACTACCATTCAGTTTACTCCCCAGCCACACTTTTTCGAAACAACAACCGAATGGGCAGCGACCCTTCAGGACATTGTTTCAGGAAAGTACCCCTCTGCTCAGGCCGGACTGGATCAGCTTAAAAAGAAAGTTGACAGGATCGTTTCTGATATAGAAGTGGAATAGCTTATTCCCTTCCCTTTGATCTGATACAGGATACGGGAGGCTTTCAGCCTCCCGTATCACTCAATCAATTAAATAAATACTGCATCAATTTGCAGTCAATTCATCTCTATATTTTGAAAACTAATTTATTGAAATAATAAAGGAGAACCCCCTTTGAAAAAATTGAATTCAAATAGAGGTCAAAGAGCTGTAGATGAGCAGGATCTGACGAGCCTCACCAGTATTCATTGGAGTGTCAAAGCAAGGCCGTATTTTATCATGGCCCCCTGCCTGCTCATTACAATCGGTATTCTATATCCCTTTGCAACCGCCATTTTTTATTCCTTTACTAACTTTTCATTCAGATTGCCCAGTTGGAAGTTTGTGGGCTTTAAAAACTGGATTTATATGTTTACTGACCGTGATTTTTGGCATGCCCTGTTAGTGACACTCCAGTACGCCGCGGCTACCACGATTCCCCAGATGCTTTTAGGATTGGGAATAGCCCTGCTTCTGAATACGGAGAACTGGTTCACCAGAGTCCTCAAGGTTGTCTTGATTTTCCCTCTGATGATCGCTCCGGTTATTGCCACTCTCATATGGCAGCTTATGACCAACACTTCAGTCGGTATCCTTGAAAAGTTTCTCAACCTGTTTGGTGTCTATGGATTTACCTGGGCCGCATCATCCCACACGGCTCTGTTTACGGCGGCTCTCATTGATACATGGGTCTATGCACCCTTTGTCATTGTTCTGGTTTCTGCGGGACTTCAATCACTCCCCAAATCTCCCTTTGAGGCAGCTAAAGTCGATGGAGGATCAAAATGGTTCACATTCAAGACTCTCACTCTGCCCATGCTCAAACCTTTTATGTACATTGCCCTGATTTTCAGGCTTATGGCTTCCCTTCAGGAATTTGCCATCATATTCGCTTTGTCCAAGGGCGGACCCGGAAATACACTTATGAATCTGTCTATAACCGGTTACCAGACAGGATTTGCCTACTTGAAATTCGGAAAATCCCTGACCTACGTGCTTTTCCTGTGGGTCATTATCTACATAATCAGCAAAAAGCTTGTGAGTAAATATCTGTTGACCCAGAAACAGGCCGCCGGCGAATCTAATTAAAGGAGAATTTTGTACATGACACTGGAAAGATCGAACTATGTAGGAAAGGTTGTGAGAAATTTTCTTCTGGCCTCCTGGGCTGTATTTGCCCTGTTTCCCATCCTCTGGATGATACTGATTACTTTTAAAAGTGATATAGAAGTGTTTAACACAACATTTCTGTTTCATCCCACCCTGGAAAACTACGATGCGGTATTACTTAAAACCGACTATTTTAAGGCTTTTCTGGACAATATTATCGTCAGTGGGGGAGCCGTACTGGTATCCGTCATCGCCGGAGTCCCGGCAGCCTATGCGCTGGCCCGATTTGAATTCAAGAAGAAGGAAGACCTGGCCTTTACAATCCTGTCCTTCAAGTTTGCTCCGGAAATTCTGGTTATTCTGCCCCTCTTCATGATCTATCAGAAATTGGGGATCTACGACACTTATTTTGGACTGATCTGGGTGTATCAGCTCATCACCATGCCTCTTCTGGTCTGGGTAGTCCGGGGTTATTTTGAAGATGTTTCTGTCGAAATAGAACAGGCTGCCAAGCTGGACGGTTACAGGTGGTGGGAAATCTTCTATAAGTTTCTGCTGCCTCTGATTAAACCGGGTCTGGTTTCATCAGCATTGTTGGCGTTTATATTTGCCTGGAACAGTTTTACATTTCCTCTGTTGCTGACTAGTTTCAACGTTGAGACTGTCACCGTTGCCTCATTGAAATACATTGCTTCAGACACCGTTCATTACGGTCAGATGGCTGTCGCTGCTACAGTCGCCGCTTTGCCCGAGGTTATTTTGGCATTGCTGATCCAAAAGCACCTGGTCCGCGGGCTGAGTTTCGGTGCCGTAAAAGGTTAAGAAGGAGGAGAATTGAATGTCACAAATTGAACTGAATAATCTGACAAAAACATATAAGCAGACCACTGCACTGAAGAATATAGACCTCGTCGTGAAAGACAAGGAATTTATTGTACTTTTCGGTCCTGCCGGAGCTGGAAAAACGACCATGCTGAAGATGATCGCCGGCCTGGAATTTCCCGATGAAGGACTCATTAAAATCAATGATGATATTGTGAATGTGGTTCCTCCTGCCAACAGGAATGTATCCATGGTGTTTGAGAATTATGCCTTATATCCCCATCTATCGGTGTATGACAATATTGCGTCACCTATGAGGAGTTCTCTGTACAGAGAAGATGAAGAGTACATCAAAAAATCCATCATGGCTGTCACAAAAAAGATGAAGATTGATAACCTTCTGGAAAGACTGCCCTCCCAATTGAGTAATGGGCAGCGTCAGAGAGTGGCCCTGGGGCGATGCCTTGTACGAAAACCAAACGTTTTCTTAATGGATGAACCTCTGGCCCATCTTGATGCCAAGCTGCGTCACTTTATGAGGGCCGAACTCAAGGAGATGCAGTCCTCCTTTGATACCACCACCATCTATGTCACCCACGATTATATGGAAGCTCTTAGTCTGGGAGACCGAATTGCTATCATTAATCTTGGCGAAATTGTGCAGATCGGTACGGGGAATGAACTCTTTTATACTCCTTGCAATCAGTTTGTAGCCGGTCTGATGGGTGAACCTGAGATCAATTTGATTCCTGCGGAAATTGTCCGGGATAATGGAACAGTGAAAGTAAAACTGCTGCACCAGGATCATCTTTTTGAGGTTCCAGAAGATGTTACGGATTTTTTCAGAAAAAACAGCATTGAAGGGATCAATCTGGGTGTCCGGGGAAATGACATGTCCTACAGCCGTAAAAAGGATGATGATGATTTTATGAAGGGTTCTGTCTATGTTCTGGAACCCATCGGTAACCGATCTATCCTCACAGCCGAAGTCGACGGTCATAAAATACGCATCATCGTTCCCAATGATTACAGCTGTGAGATGGATTCTGACATATATGTGAAGCTGGATCTCAAATACAGCATGTTTTTTGATGCTGCCACCGAGGAGTTTCTCATCCGTCACAATCAAAATGATCTTCTGCAGGATGAAAGGTAAAGGAGTACAGAAATGCCTGAGCTAATGCTTAGAAATGTTTTTAAAAGGTATGATAATAAAAAGAAAAAGAGCAAGGTTGTCAATGATTTTGCCGTGAATGACCTGTCTCTTGTCTGCAATGAAGGCGAGTTTATTGGAATCCTCGGCCCTTCAGGATGCGGTAAAACAACCACTCTGCGCATGATTGCCGGATTGGAAGAGATTACCGGCGGTGAGATCTTGATTGATGATGTTGTCATCAATCATCAGGACCCCAAAGACCGTCATATCGGACTGGCTTTTGAAGACTATGCTCTGTATCCGCCCATGAGCGTCTATGACAATATTGCCTTCAACCTCAGGGCAAAGAAAATTGATGAAGCTGTCATCGCCGAGCGAATCAGTAAAATTGCGCCCCTTCTGAAGGTGGAAGACCTGTTACAGCAAAAACCAATCAGCTTGAGCGGTGGACAGAAACAGAGGGTTAATATTGCCCGGGCCATAGTCAGAGAACCTAAACTCCTCCTTCTGGATGAACCTCTGTCTCACCTGGACGGTAAGATGAGGCAGGTTCTCAGGGATGAGATCAAACGCCTTCATAAATCGATCAACTGCACCACCATCATAGTGACCCACGATCAGCTGGAAGCCATGTCTCTTTCCGATAAGATTGCCATCATGAAAGACGGTGTTCTTCAGCAGTATGGAACACCACTGGATATCTACGATAACCCTAGCAATGAGTTTGTGGCCGGCTTCATCGGGGAACCCCCTATGAACCTTCTGTCTGTGACCATCAAGAAGGCAGAGATAGGTTTTCTTTTTGTTTTCCATGAAAGTCCCCTCAGTATTCCAGTTCCCTCAAGGTACAACGATGTTGTTCATGACGGGATGAAGGTCCGTCTGGGTGTCAGACCAACAGACGTCTTTATAGGTTCCGAAAAAAGTCTGGGCTCAGAGATCGATATTGCTGTCTTTGAAAGCCTGGGTGAAGAGCGGCGGCTTCACTTCCGGGTGGGTGACGAGTTTTTGACATTGATCACCACGGACAAAATATTTTACAAGCCCGGAGACATTATCAAACTGGAAGTCCTTTCCGAGAAAACCCACCTGTTCAATATAGAAACGGGCAATAAAATCACTGCAACTAAGAATTGAAGGAGAACGAATTATGATCAATTTACCAAAAAAAATGAAAGCTGTTGTCGCCTATGCTCCCGGAGATTACCGTCTTGAAGATATGGAAGTTCCCAGAGCTGGTGAGGGTGAAATTATAATCAAAGTGGAAGCCTGCGGCATCTGTGCGGGTGACTTGAAGGCCGAACATGGGGCATCCCGTTTCTGGGGCGGAGACGGAACTCCTCCCTATATCAAGGCTCCTGTTGTTCCGGGTCATGAATTCCTGGGTGAAATTGTAGAAATGGGTGCTAATGTCAAAGGCAAATTCAAGCTGGGTGACCGGGTTATTTCCGAGCAGATTGTTCCCTGCTGGGAGTGCCGCTTCTGTAAAACCGGCCGTCACTGGATGTGTGAAAAACACGATGTATACGGTTTTCAGAACAATGTAAACGGCGGTATGGCCGAGTATATGAGATTTCCTAAAGAGGCTCTTGTCTATGATGTCCCTAAAAGCATTCCTGTGGAGAAAGCCATTCTGATTGAACCCTATGCCTGTTCAAAGCATTGTGTAGACAGAGGAAATATCGGCAACGAAGATGTGGTTGTCCTCTCAGGCTGCGGTACTCTGGGGCTGGGAATGGTGGGAGCCATCAAACTTAAGAACCCAAAAACCCTCATCGTTCTTGATATGAAAGATGACAGATTGGAGCTTGCCAAAAAGTTTGGAGCTGATGTGGTTATGAATCCATCCAAAGTGGATGTTGTGAAAGAAGTACGTGCTATGACAGAAGGCTACGGATGCGACGTGTATATCGAAGCCACGGGTCATCCCTCCAGCGTCCAGCAGGGACTCGAGGCCATCAGAAAGATGGGAACCTTTGTTGAGTTCAGCGTCTTCGGTCAGCTCACGACCGTAGACTGGAGCATCATCAGTGATACAAAAGAACTGGACCTGTTCGGTTCTCACCTGAGTCCCTTCTGTTATGAGCCGGTCATCGAATGGATAGAAAACGGAAAGCTTCCCACAGAGGGAGTCGTTACTCATAGCTATCCTCTGGCTCAATTCAAAGAAGCCTTTGAACTGGCAGGAAAGGGTGAGGGTTCTCTCAAGGTCATACTCATCCCCTGAGAAGAAGAGCCGGCTTTTTTTTAAGCCGGTAGAAGCAGAATAAGGAGAAACAATGGATATTGCCATCGGTTGCGATGAAGCAGCCCTGGATTTGAAAAATATTATAAAACAACAACTCATGGACCTGGGTCATCATGTGGATGATTTCGGTGTAAACGACCACAAACCGGTTTTATACCCTGATATTGCCGTGGCTGTCTCTCAGGCTGTAGCCGACGGCTCCCATGAGAGGGGAATTCTTATGTGCGGTACAGGTATCGGTATGGCTATTGCCGCTAACAAGGTCCCCGGCATCAGAGCGGCGACCTGTCATGACTCTTATTCGGCCCAGAGAGCCCGCAAAAGTAATAATGCTCAGATCATGACAATGGGTTCTCGTGTTATTGGTATTGAGTTGGCCATAAATCTGGTGGATATCTGGCTTGATTCAGATTTTCAGGGAGGAGGGTCCACGGCCAAAGTCGAGAAAATAATGACCTGGGAACGTGACCTGCATGCCCTTCATCAAAAGGAGGGCTAAGACGCATGAAAAGCAGTAAAGTGGTCAGTCTGGGCCTGCATATCTGTGATGTTCTTGGCCGTCCTGTAAATGGAATCCCTCCCGGACAGTCCCTGACCATTCTGGATGAGACCAGAATGACTGTGGCTGGTACAGCAGCCGGAGCCAGTGTGGATATGGCTAAACTCGGTCTCGAGGTCTATGCCATGGGCGCTGTCGGAGAGGATCTCATTGGTGAATTTGTTGAGAGTTCCATGAAATCTTTCGGAATAAATACGGCAGGACTTATCAGGAAAAAGAATGTGCAGACATCCACTTCAATGCTTCTGATCAGGCCTAATGGAGAACGCCCGGCACTGCATGTTCCTGGTGCCAATGCCTGTTTCAGCCTGGAAGATGTTGATTTTGATCTGATTGCCGCTGCCGGATTTCTTCATGTGGGAGGGACAGGACTTCTCCCGGGTATTGATGGTGAAGATACTGTCCGCATACTGTCATTTGCCAAAGATAAGGGATTAGTCACCACTTTTGATCTTATTGCTCTTGAGACTGTTGATGCATTGCCCCTGATTATACCCTGCCTCCCCTATATTGATTATTTCATGCCGGGGCTGGAAGAAGCCGTTCTGATGTGCGGATTTGATGACCGACAGAAACTGCACCGCTTCTTTCTGGAAAAAGGTGCTGGTCATACGGTTTTCAAGAATGGAGAAAAGGGCAGCTTCATCGGCTGGCTTGAAGGTGGTGAACTGAAAGAGCTTCATATCCCCTGTTTTGAAGCTGAAATCGTTGATTCGACGGGCTGCGGTGATTCTTACTGCGGCGGATTTATCAAAGCCCTTTCACGGGGCATGACTCTGGAAGAATGCGGCCGGATCGGCAGTGCCTGTGGTGCTCTCGTTATATCAGGCCTGGGTTCTGATGCAGGAATAAAGGACTGGGAACAGGTTTTGAACTTTTCCAGGATTTCAAAGACTTCTATTCCCGCCGGAGAAAAGAAATAAAAAGGATTTAGATATGCAGAGAATAGTGAATGATCCCACCATGGTTGTCGAGGATATGCTCAAAGGATTTATAAAGACTCATAAAGACATTGTCACTCCTACGGGTCATGAGCGTGTTATCAAATACAAAAATGCTCCTGTTCCGGGGAAAGTCGGTATTGTTACCGGTGGTGGTTCCGGACATAAACCCGCCTTTGTCGGTTACATTGGAAAGAATATGGTTGATGCTGTGGCTGTGGGCGAAGTGTTTGCCTCTCCTACGGCAAAAGCATTTTTTGAAGCCATGAAAGAGGCCGGTGCCGGTGAAGGTGTCGCCTGTCTCTATGGTAATTATGCCGGTGAGAATATGACTGTAAAAATGGCCATGCGTATGGCTGAAAAAGCCGGACTGAAGGTCAAAACCGTCGTGGCAAACGATGATGCCGCATCAGCCCCCAAAACAGAATTGGAGAAGAGAAGAGGTGTTGCCGGTGAAATCTTCATGTGGAAAGCAGGAGGAGCCAGGGCTTCACTGGGCGGTTCCCTTGATGAGGTTATCCTTTCGGCACAAAAAGCCATAGACAATACCAGAAGTGTCGGCATCGGTCTGACATCCTGTACGATTCCCGCCGTCGGGCATCCAAACTTCACCATTGAAGAAGGGACTATGGAAGTCGGCATCGGCCATCATGGAGAACCGGGCATTAAAGTGGAGGCCTTAAAAACGGCTGATGAACTGGCTCAGGAAATGCTTGATGTCCTCCTGCCGGATCTTCCTTTTGTGAAAGGTGATGATGTGGCTGTGATTCTTTCGGGACTGGGAGCAACTCCTGTCATGGAACTGTACATCCTCTACAATAAAATTGAAGAAATCCTATCTGCTGCGGGCATCACCGTGTACCGGTCTTATGTGGGGAATCTCTTTACCTCTCTGGAAATGATGGGATCCACTTTGACTGTGATGAAGCTGGATGATGAACTGAAAGAACTGGTGGATATTGAGATTGATACCATGGGCCTCAAGCAGTTTGCCCGATAAGCCGGGAGACTGCAATTTGTAACAAAATAAAAAAAGGAGTACCAAATGGGGAATACTTTTAATAATGCCGATGGATACATCATTCTGCAGAACCTTATAAGCTGTATTAAAGCTAATGTTGAATATTTAAGCGAAGTCGATGGGAAAATAGCCGATGGTGACCATGGTATCAACATGGATAAGGGCTTTACCATCACGGCAAAAAGACTGGAAGGCAAAAAGCTTAATCTCACCGATGGAATGAACCTTCTGGGGGATGTTCTGATATCCGAAATCGGTGGTTCAATGGGACCAATCTACGGCAGCTACTTCATCGAATTGGGGGACGGCTGCAAAGGTCTTGAGCAAATCACCAGGGAAACATTTCTTGAAATGTATAAAACGGCTCTGGAAGTCGTTTTATCATTGGGAACAGCCAAGCTGGGTGATAAAACCATGCTGGATGCCATGATTCCTGCCATTAATGCCTTTGAATCGTCTCTCAAGGCCGATAAATCCTTTGCTGACTGTCTTACAGATATGACTGCCGCCGCCAAAACCGGGATGGAGTCCACCAAGGATATGGTGGCTAAAATCGGAAGATCCGCCAGGCTTGGTGAACGCTCCCGGGGGGTTCTGGATGCCGGTGCTGTCTCCTGTTCTCTTATCATTGAGGACATGGCAAAAAGCATTCAGTCACTCATGCAGTAGTAGATGAATGGGGATAATTTCATGGATGTGTTTTCCCTCTCATCAGTCATATCTTTTTGAAAAATGGTCTCACCTAAAAGGACAGGTTATATGAATCTACAGAATTTTGAACTCAAGAATAAAACGATAAAAGAGCGGTTTGATGCTTTAAAAAAGGAGCGAGGGGGCTCTCTGGGGTCACGGTTGAATCTGTCCTGGAGCAATTGGGGTTTCGGCCTTGAGGATCTGGATGATTCTCTTAAAAGGTTGTCAGAAAATGGAGTACCTTATATTGAACTTCATGGAAATCATTACGGAGATGACCTTGGTTATTCCGGTACCACAGTGAATGAACTGCTTAAAAGATATGATATACAGGTTTCTGGCATATGCGGGATGTATTCGGTAGACAATGACTTTTCAGCGAACCGTCCTGTCAAAAGGCAGGCTGCTCTAGACTATACAAAAAGGGAAATTTCCTTTATAAAAGAAGTTGGCGGAGACTATATTCTTGTTGTTCCCGGAGCTGTTGGAAGGAGTGTAGCCTACGATAATGCGGAGTTTCTCAGAAGCAGTGAAACCATCAGAATGATGGGGGATCTCTTCGTTCATAATGGAATAAAAGCCGCCGTAGAACCCATCAGAAGAGATGAAGTCAGCCTTGTTCATTCTATTGAGGATGCCAAAGAGTACATTGCCGCGGTGAATCACCCTGGAATCCGGCACATCAATGGTGACCTTTTTCATATGCAGGCCGAGGAAGATCATATTCCCCAGGCCCTCATCTCTGCCGGTTCAATGCTTACAAATCTGCATATGGCAGATAGTAACCGGCGGGCTCTTGGAGAAGGTTCCCTCGATCTGGATACGATCATTATGGCTCTGTATCTGATTGACTATAACCGGAAAGGTTGTTATGTCACACCGGAGCCTTTGGGACCGGGTAGTGACCCTTATCAGTCCATGAACAGAATACCTGATCAAAAAGCATTGGATCATCTGGTGTCACAAACGGTCAGAACCTTCAGGGAAAGGGAAGACTTGCTGAGAAAATCATAGGCCATCATGATGGGTGAATGTTTCGGGGATTGTATAGGCAGTCATATTCCTTATGAAAGCGTTCTTTCCCTGTTACGAAATTTTTAAGCTGCATCTTTGGTCTTCAGGTCTTTATATCTATTTAAATTGATAGTTGGTGAAATAATTGATAAAGATTCTAATTGTGGATGATGAACTTCTGGTCAGAATTGGTTTGAAATCGACTCTTGATTGGGAAAAATACGGCTTCTCCCTGGTTGGTGAAGCCAAAAATGCAAAGGAAGCGGAAGAGTTCTTTTATCAATTCTCACCGGATATCCTGCTTACCGATATCTCCATGCCCGGAATTAATGGTCTGGAGTTGATCAGCCGTCTCAGGAAAATGAAGCCGGAACTTCAATCCATTATCCTCACCCACTTTGAAGACTTCTCTTATGCCAGAGATGCTCTCCAGCTGGGGGCTCTGGATTATATTTTGAAATCGAATCTGACACCGGAACG
>NZ_JAQIBL010000002.1 GCF_027859075.1 Oceanispirochaeta sp.
CCCAGAGAGCGTTCGTTGAAGAGTCCAGTGACCGGGTCTCTGAACTCATAATTAAAAAGTTTGGCTTCAATTTCACCCAACTTCGAAATATCATGGGAAAAAACAAGGGCATGGCTGATCTTCTCGGGGGACTCCCTATAAGGATAGTAGGAGACGTGCATATACCTGTAATCCAGCCCAAACTCAAAGCGGTCCACATAGTGGATCTCTTCGCCCTCAAAACAGCGGTCCAGATAGCTTTTGATTGTATTTTTGAATTTCTCTTCTCCCCAGACCGTGGAGATGTGGGAGCCCAGGAGATCTGCCTTCTTCCGTTCGATAATATGGCAGTATGAATCGTTGGCAACCTCATAGCAATAATCCCTGTTTATGAGTGTAATCATGTCGCTGGAGGTGTTGATGATGTATTTGTACTTTTCTTCGGGATTGCCCATGTCTGTAATTATACGTTCATTTATGAAGTTTGTTTAGTTAATATGGAAAATAATAATCAAAATTCATATAAACCGGAGGGTCAAGGTCTATTCTCAAATCTCTACCCTTCGTGCTATTGTAAAACCATCCAAATTATTAATTTCAGGAATTATTATGCAAGCAAAGATCATTTATACCCAGACGGATGAAGCTCCAGCTCTGGCTACACGTTCCTTATTACCTGTCATCTCCGCTTTTACGAGTGCTGCGGGTATCCTGGTTGAAACCAGAGACATCTCCCTGGCAGGACGCATTCTTGCAAATTTTCCAGAAAAACTGACAAAAGAACAGATTGTATCCGATGACCTGGCAGAATTGGGAGAGTTGGTACAAAAGGCTGATGCCAATATTATAAAGCTTCCGAATATAAGTGCATCACTTCCACAGATGAAGGCTGCCATCGCAGAGCTGCAGTCCAAGGGATACGATATTCCAGATTATACCGATGAGACCGGGACCGAAGAAGAGGCCCGTATCAAGCTCCGATACGACCGCATCAAAGGGAGTGCGGTGAATCCGGTTCTTCGGGAGGGCAACTCGGACAGACGAGCTCCTGCTTCCGTAAAGTCCTATGTCAAAAACAATCCTCACAGCATGGGAGCCTGGCGCTCTGATTCAAAGTCGCATGTCTCATCCATGACCGAGGGAGATTTTTACGGAAGTGAAAAGTCCATCCTTCTGGAGAAGGATACCCAGGCTAGAATCGTCTTTAAGAATGAAAAGGGGGAAGAAAGGGTTCTGAAAAAACATCTGCCCCTGATAAAAGGTGAAATCATCGATTCGGCAATATTCCGCCGGAAATTATTTTGCCGCTTTATCGAGGAACAGATGGCCGATGCTAAGTCTCGGGGAGTCCTGTTTTCCATCCATTTGAAAGCCACCATGATGACGGTTTCGGATCCCATCATTTTCGGGCAGGCTGTCTCTGTTTTTTTTGCTCCTGTGTTTGAAAAATACAAGGACGATTTATCTGCATTGGCTTTCGATCCCAGCAATGGTCTGGGTGATTTCTATTCAAAGATTGAATCCCTGCCGGAAGATAAAAAGAAGGCTGTCGAAAAGGATCTGGCCGACGCTCTGGAAGCGGGACCTGGTCTAGCCATGGTCAATTCCAGTAAGGGAATTACCAACCTGCATGTACCCAGTGATGTGATCATTGACGCCTCCATGCCCGCAGCCATCCGGACTTCGGGATGCATGTGGAATGCTCAGGGAAATCTTCAGGATACAAAATTTATTATTCCTGACCGCTGCTATGCCGGAGTATATGCTAAAACGATCGACTTCTGTAAAAAACACGGGGCCTTCAAGCCTGCAGATATGGGAAGTATTGCCAATGTGGGCCTCATGGCTCAGAAACCGGACGAGTATGGTACCCATGATAAAACTTTTCAAATTCCTGATGCCGGCAGGGTTGATATCGTGACCGGGTCGGGAGAAGTCCTCCTCTCTCAGAAGGTCGAATCCGGCGATATCTTTCGGGCCTGTCAGGTCAAGGATGCCCCTGTTCAGGACTGGATTAAACTGGCTGTGAAACGGGCCAGAGCCTCGGGAGTTCCTGCCATCTTCTGGCTTGATTCCGGCAGAGCCCACGATGCTCAGTTGATAAAAAAGGTCAATTCATATCTTCCTCTGCACGACACCCGGGGGCTGGATATCCGCATCCTTTCACCCGAAGATGCCACCGAATTCTCGCTGGAGCAGATACGACAGGGGAAGGATGCCATCTCGGTGACCGGAAATGTTCTCCGGGACTATTTGACAGACCTTTTTCCCATCCTTGAGCTGGGTACAAGTGCCAAGATGCTCTCTGTTGTTCCCCTCATGAAGGGGGGGGGACTCTTTGAAACCGGAGCCGGTGGATCTGCTCCCAAACATGTGCAGCAATTTGCTCAGGAGGGGCATCTCCGTTGGGATTCATTGGGTGAGTTTCTGGCATTGGCCGTTTCTCTGGAACATCTGGCCAGCGTCTTCAATAACCAAAGTGCTCAGATCCTTTCAGAAACCCTGGACTGGGCCACGGCCAGACTCCTTGAAAACAGTAAATCTCCCTCCCGCAAAGTCAATGAACTGGATAATCGGGGCAGTCATTTTTATCTTTGTCTTTACTGGGCCGAGGCTCTGACTTCTCAGGAAAAGGACAGATCATTGCAAGATCGCTTTGCTCCCCTGGCAACAGGCCTGAAAGATAAGGAATCGCTTATCCTTCAAGAATTGCTGAGTCATCAGGGGCATGAAGTGGATCTGGGGGGGTATTATTTGCTCGATGATATAAAAACTGATAAGGCTATGCGTCCCAGTACATCGTTTAATCAAATGATAGACTCGTTTTAGCCTGTTTTTAAGATATAAAAGGGGATTCTCTGGTATCAGGATTATATATTTATTGCTGGAAAAATTCCGGGTATCAGTTTATTCTGTATCTATTCTTTTACAACTATGTTGTATTTTAAAAATATTATGTCTAAATAGATTTTGGAGATCCTATGAAACTTCTTTCTTCCGTCTATGAAAATGTCAGTTATGAAGTCAGAATCAAGGCTTCAGTGAATTATCTGATTCAGCTGGTCATTACTATATTGCTCATTCCTCTGGGTATCATCCAGTTTATTACAGGGCAGCCTGTTATTGGTATAGTGTTACTCCTTTTGTCTCTCTTTTTCATCACGACTCTCATCATGCTGAAAAAAGGGCTCTATGATCTCTCTTCCTATATATTTTCAATCTCACTGATGCTTCTTATCGTGTTATATGCCTGGATCAGCGGGTACAATGGAAGTAAAACCTTTTCCCAGTATGCCCTGACCCAGCTGATGGTGATGCTCGTGGCCGCCTATCAAATCAGAAACAGAAAGCATGTGGAGATCTTCGGCATCATTTCATTACTGACCTTTTGGCTCTTTGTGCTGTTTGTCATAGTCACTGGAGCCAATAAG
This sequence comes from Oceanispirochaeta sp., assembly GCF_027859075.1. Classification (NCBI taxonomy): domain Bacteria; kingdom Pseudomonadati; phylum Spirochaetota; class Spirochaetia; order Spirochaetales; family Spirochaetaceae; genus Oceanispirochaeta; species Oceanispirochaeta sp. Next base: position 3,411 of record NZ_JAQIBL010000002.1, read on the forward strand.
AGCGATGGTTTATCCCTGCTGGATCAACTGGATGCCGCTTCATTTACCTATATGGTGGCTTTGTTTATCATCTTAGCCAACAAAAGGACTTTTACATCCGTTAATGAGGAAGCTTTAAATCGATTCAATGAGAGTGAAGTGCATAGCAAACACATGGTTAAACTGGTCGGTTCAGTTTCAGAACAGATTGATAAGACTGTGTGGTTGAAAGATTCGGCGCAGGAAACCGGAAAGGCTGTGACTCTGATAGAAAACAGAGTGTCTGGCATCCTGGAATCAGTGGAGAATCTGAATGACGGATTCTCCAATACAAAACAGGCTCTGGATGCCATTGGCAGGAGTGTGGGTGAACTGAAGAATAAGGCTCATGATCAGTCGGCCAATGTGACTGAATCCAGCGCGGCTATTGAAGAAATGGTTGCCTCCATCAAGAGTGTTTCCCAGACCATTCAGGTCAGAAAAAGGAATGTGGAGAGCCTGATCATTACCTCCCGCAATGGGGAAGAGATTATTAAACAGACCGAAAGTTCTTTCAATGCCGTCATTGACCAGATAGGGACCATTCGTGATATGACCAGTCTGATCAGCAGCATTGCCGCACAAACAAACCTTTTGGCCATGAATGCCGCCATTGAGGCTGCCCATGCAGGAGATGCAGGCCGGGGTTTTGCGGTGGTTGCCGACGAGATCCGGAAGCTGGCGGAAAACAGTTCTAAAAATGCCAAGAAAATATCAGAAAATCTAAAAACCATGATTGATACAATCGAGAGAACCGGTTCTCAGGTCAAACAATCGGGAGCCTCCTTCGGTGACATCCGGGAGGAAGTTGATTCGGTGGCACGGGCCATGGATGATATCTATTCCAGCACGGAAGAGCTGAATACGGGCAGTGAAGAGATCCTTCGTTCCACAACCAGTTTGAATGAATTGACATCCAGTGTCATGGATAGTGTGAATGAGGTTGCCCAGGATAAGTCTACTATTGATACCAATCTCAACAGGAACCAGGAACTATCGGTCGCCCTGGGTCAGGTGGCGGAAGATATTAAAAAAGATGCTGATGAAATCAAACTTTCTTCGGATAAGGTTCTTGAAATGGCCGCCTCCCTTGCGGAGCAGTCGGTCACACTGAAACGGGAACTCGTCTAGCACTAAGTCCGACAGGCTGCTAGGGATTATGAAC
>NZ_JAQIBL010000003.1 GCF_027859075.1 Oceanispirochaeta sp.
TCTTCTACCTTGGCCATCCGTTCGGGTTCCCAACCGGGCATCTTGAATCCCTGGGATTCACCATCCATCCTGTGAAACATCTCTTTGGGATGTATTTTATCTACTTTTTCCTGGTCGTAGGCCAGAACAGTAGAACCGTCGGGACGGACCTTGGCCAGTTCGGACCGGGTCCAGTCAAAGACGGGCATAAAATTGTAGCACACCATATTGATACCCTCGTTTGAGAGTTTTTTCAGAGTGCTGATATAATTTTCTATATGCCGATCCCGGTCTCCATGAGCCACCTTGATCTCATCGGAAATATTAACGCTCTCCATTCCATAGATGGACAAACCTGCATCGCTGACATCTTTTTTAATCTTCCGGATATCCTCTACAGGCCAATCCGAACCGGGTGCCTGATCGTAAAGGGTTGTGACAATCCCACCCACACCGGGAATTTGACGAATTTGTTCCAGGGTAATGCTGTCATACCCTTTCCCGAACCACCTTAGACTCATTTTCATAAATTTATTATTCCTTTTAATATACAGGGTTAGGAAGATACATAACCATATTCTGGATGAATATCAACACAATAACCAGGACGATTATGGCGAGATAGAAGGGTCTGGTTTCCTTGATAAAATCTTCCAGGAATACATCCAGAACATCGCCACTGTCATCCATCACAGCAAGAATCTTGACTTCTGCAGCAAAGAGGTTGACAACGGGAAGAGTAGAAAGAGAAAGTAAAATAATAATTTTTTCCACTACAAAACTCATTTGACATGATACATAAAAATACTACCATACAAGTGTGGTGATCACAACCTTTTTCTTGATGATTCAATAGTGGAAGACTAAAGTCACTCTACAGGATAGATATTTTATTTCAGTCTTAAAAATTTTCAAAAAAAACAGTTTCAGACAGGGGTTTTCGTGTTTCACTATGCCTGTCCGAAGACTTTGGATCTGCCCCGTTATACCCGATGGCCAGTAAATTGATGGGCTCCAGATGTGAAGGAATCTTAAACTCCTTTTTGATGACCGCTGGATTGAACCATGTCATCCAGAGGGTATTCAGCCCCAGATCGGTTGCGGCCATCATCATATGGTCCGTCACAATTGAAGCATCAATATCACTTGTGTCTTTTTGATCATACTCCCGTACCCAGGCTTCCCTTTTATCAGCGCAGACCACAATCATGGTGGGAGCCTTAAAAAACCTGGCAGCCCTACGTAATTTATTGAGACCCTCTTCGCTCTGAATCACTAAAAGCCTCTGGGGCTGATTATTACTTGCTGTGGGCGCCACTCTTCCGGCTTCAAGGATCATTTCAAGATCTTTGGATTCAACGGATCTTTCTGTAAAATTCCTAGCGGAATACCGCTTTTTTGCTAATTCAAGATAAGACATAGACTAGTTCCTCCTAAATATATTTGTTGAATCAGTATATACAATTCTTCCAGTATGTTCTCACTGGTCAGACTCGCAGAATCAGAGCTCAACGTCTGACCGGGCTGGAAGAGACCCCGGTTCATGAAGAAAATTGAATCCGCAATATTCCTGCAGTCATATCTATGAACAATTTATTTGCCCGGATGAAACCCTATCGTCACCGTTTTATCCTGTCAGCCAGCTGTAACACGGCAATCGAAACACCCTGGGAGGACCCTCAGACTCTTCAGGGAAGCCTGGAGTGAACTGGGAGTGTAAAAGCACTGGTCAGCAGCTGGAACACAGGGTATGCTATTGACTAGAAATCACTGTTAGGATTCATCATGAAAACCATTCGGTCGGCAGCAGTCCTGGGAGCCGGAGCCCTGGGTCTCCTCTATTTACAATCCATTCAAAAACAGTTGGGGGAGGCCTGCTACTTTCTGGCCGGTCCCGAACGTTTCGACTCACTCAATAGGACAGAATTCAAAATCAACTCAAAGGGCATCCGCTTTCATACACGAAATCCTCTCCTGGAGGAGCTCAAACCCGATCTGATCCTGATAGCCGTCAAGAACTATCATATGGATTCCATCCTTCCCCTGCTCCAGGCGGCCTCAGGTCCATCCACCATCATCCTGTCTGTCTTAAACGGCATCAGCAGTGAGGGGATTCTGGAAGCGGCACTGCCCGGGTCTACCGTGCTTTATGCTGCCGCCCTGGGAATGGATGCGGTCAAGATCGGCCCTGATTTGAACTTTTCAGTCAAAGGAAAGATCCTGCTGGGCAGCAAAGACAACAGTGAAACAGAGGAGCTTCTGCGGGTGGCAAACTTCCTGAACTCCTGTGACATAGAATATCAGATCCCACAGGATATTCATAGAGAACTCTGGTTCAAGTGGATGATCAACATCGGGGTGAATCAGGTATCGGCGGTATGCTCCGCGACTTACGGCTTGTTTCAAAAAGAGCCTCAGCTAAGAGAGTTAATGAACAAGGCAATGCTGGAAACGATCGAAGTCGCCGGAGCCGAGGGGATTCAACTCGGAACATCAGACCTGGAACGCTGGTACAAACTGCTGGAGACTCTGGGTCCGGATGGCAAGACCTCCATGCTCCAGGACATAGAAGCCGGAAGGAAAACAGAGCTGGATTCCTTTGCCGGAGAGCTGATCCGCAGAGCCGGAAAACAGGGGATACCCGTACCGGTCAATGAAACCCTTTACAGCATACTAAAGGTTAAAGAACAGCTATGAAACAGTATTGGCTGACCGGGGGAAGAATCGCAGACGGAACCGGGTCTGAGATCTATGCCGGGCATATTCTGATACAAGAGGACAGAATCATAAAGATTCAGACCCAGCCTCCCGAGAGGGATGTGTTTCAGTATGACTGCAAGGGCGCCCTGATTACTCCGGGATTTATCGATATCCACTCCCATCTGGACTGGTTCACCGGGAATGAAGGCAGCAGCCCCCTGATCCTGCCCTTCCTGCAGCAGGGAATCACCACGGCTGTGGGAGGAAACTGCGGTTACAGCGTTTTCGGATTCCCCGTCTCCCACCCCTACAGAGAACTCTTGACCAATAACCTCTTTCGTTCAGGAAAGTCAACTCTCTGCTGGAAAGATATAGACGAGTTTGCCGATCATATCCAGACAAACGGAAGCTCTCTGAACCTGCTCTGCTATGTGGGACACGGCACTGTCCGAACCTCAATAAGGGGCTATGATGCCAACCCTCTGACTGATGAAGAACTGACACAGATGCTTGGATTGCTGGAAGACAACCTGAATATGGGGGCCGCCGGAGTCTCATTGGGTCTGCAGTATGAACCGGGAATTTTTGCCGACAAAAAAGAGCTTAAGGCCGTAGCCGCACTGGTCGCCTCCCATAAGAAAGTGCTGGCCGTTCATCCCCGGGCAGCTTCTGCTGTCTCGGGTAAGTATCCTATTAAACCATTTGGTACAGCCCACCACCTGCTGGCCATTCAGGATATGATAGATCTGGCAGAAGAAACAGGGGTAAGACTCCAGTTTTCCCATCTCATTTTTGTGGGCTCCCTCAGCTGGAAAAGTGCTGATAAAGCCCTTAAACTATTCGATGATGCCTGGAACAGAGGCGTCGATATTGCCTTTGATACTTTTGGATATTCCCTGGGGGCCAGCCGGATTAATGTCATCCTTCCCGAATGGTTCCGCACCCATCTCGGGAAAAACCTTAAAAACCCCTGGGCAATCCAGCGGCTCCGGTTAGAGACTATGGCGATGGAACTGGTTTTAGGCTTTGGCTATGAACATATCCGGGTGACCAATGCTGTTCATCCCGACTGGAAAAAATACAATGGAATGTACCTTTCTCACATAGCCCGGCAGAGAAAGTCCAGTCAATTCAAGACCCTCTGCGACCTGCTACGGGTGAGTGACGGAACGGCCGGGGTCCTGATGGAACGCTACTCCAACCCTGAGATTATGAACAAAATGATTGCCCACCCCCTGTCCCATTTTCAAACGGATGCCTGGGTAGAACGGGAGGGTGTGAACAATCCGGCCATCTACGGTTCGCTCCCCCGTATTTTCAGGCTCAATCGAGAAAACAATCTGCTCCCGGTGGAAGAGATCGTCAGAAAAATGACCGGGGCTCCCGCCGACAGGATGGGAATTGCCGAACGGGGATACCTCAAAGAGGGTTACTTCGCCGACCTTGTGGTGCTGGATGAACAGAGTATCTCAGACAGAGAAGAAAAGGGAATTCCCCTCCCGCCCACCGGCATCGACAAGGTGATCGTCAATGGCCGGGTGATGATAGAGAAGGGCCTGGAAGTCAGTGATAAGAGTCCGGGGCGGTTAATAAGGTAATAGATCACAGTCTGGTGATCTTTATCGCAATTAAAGAATAGTCGTTTCTGAGCCTGTTGTCTCTGTCCGCCAGTTCATGCCTGGTTCACAATAAAAATTAAGACCCAAGTATGGATATTACTCTTACCGAACGAAAATTACCCTACAGGATCATCCCGAAAAAGAGTAAAATAAGACAGAAAGATACACAAAAGGAATATTCATGTCCTATAAACCTAATGTCCTCCTTATCAATACGGATCACTGGCCTGCGTCTCTCATGGGAATCACCGGTCATCCTTCCCTACTGACTCCCACTCTGAATTCATTGGCAAGGGACGGAATTCGATTCCAGAATGCCTACTCGGAATGCCCAGTCTGTATTCCCGCCCGGCGCAGCCTGATGACAGGAACCAGTCCCCGGACACATGGGGACAGGGTCTACACCGATACAATGGAGATGCCCGATGTACCCACACTGGCAGAAACCTTCGGAAACAACGGATACCAGACATTTGCCGTAGGAAAACTCCATGTATACCCTCAGCGCAACCGCATAGGTTTCGATGATGCTCTTATAACTGAAGAAGCCCGTTACGATTTCGGCGTGGTGGATGATTATCAGATATGGCTGGGAGAGCAGGGGTATACGGGGCAGGAATTCATGCACGGGATGGGCAATAACAACTACCAGAGCCGTCCCTGGCACCTGCCTGAGGAAACTCATCAGACAAACTGGATCACCCGGGAAATGATTAAGGTTCTCAAAAGGAGAGATCCCGGAAAACCGGGCTTTTACTACCTCTCCTACCCGGCCCCTCATCCTCCTCTGGTTCCCCTGCAGCACTATTTTGACCTTTACAGCAAGGAAGAGATTCCCGAACCCCTGACTGGAGACTGGAACGGGGATAACTGTTATGCCTTGAAAGCTCTCACCGACAAGACGGACCATTACTCCCCGAAGGAAAAAACTGATGCCCTCAGGGCTTTCTACGGCCTCTGTACCCATATAGACCATCAGATCCGTCTGGTTATAGGAACCCTCCGGGAGATGAGCTTATTAGAGAACACAATCATCATGTTTATCAGCGACCATGGAGATATGCTCTTTAATCACAAGATGCTTGCAAAACGAGTTTTTTATGAAGGATCGGCCAATATACCCTGCCTTATTTCAGGAAAACCTGTTGAAAAATTACGCGGACAAATTGACAACAGACTGGTCTGTCTGGCTGATGTTATGCCGACCCTTCTGGATCTCTGCGGCCTAATAATACCCGATTCTGTGGAGGGCTTGAGTGCTGTCAGGGATGAAAAAAGATCCTATCTGTATGGAGAGATCGGCGAAGGGGACACGGCCAGCCGCATGATCCATGATGGACGTTTCAAACTGATCTATTATCCTCTGGGAAACTACAGTCAGCTCTTTGATTTACAGGAAGATCCGACAGAGCTGCATAATCTATCAGGAGAAGCGGACCACGCGGACAAGCTCAAAGAGTTACAAAAAGAGCTCATGTCCCGCCTGTATAAAGAGGACAGCCAATGGATTCAAGATGCGTCCCTACAGGGGCTTCCTGACAAGGAATATCAAAGGTCCCCCGATTACAGTCTCTACAATCAGAGAGGTGGCCATTGGCCGCCCCCATCAGGTTATGGTTCATTAGGGAAATCCTGATTCCGGGATAGGATCAGAAACTGCCCAAAGTGACCACAAGTGCACCGGCGACAATAAGGAACACTCCCCAGATCTTGGGGGCAGTCGCTTTCTCTTTCAGGATTAATGCCGAAAGGATCAAAGTAAACAAGACCTGTGTCAACAGGAGGGCTGATGTCACAACAGGCCCCAGCGTCTCCAGCGAAATCAGTCTGAAATTGAAATAGACCACCCGGACGAGTATCCCATTGAGGAGGGAAAGAAGTATAATCCTCCCCCGATTCTTCATCGGCTTGAGAGTGCTGAACCCACCCAGTCGGAAAAACAGGATGCCAGCGAGAAGAGCATTGGCAAGATTCTGGGCAATCAATAGAGCAGGCCTCCCCAGATCCGGCAGGATGATGGAAAGGATCACCAAATTTACACCGTTCACAGCCGCGGAAGCGACTCCGAAGAATACGGAGAGAGGAGTAGTTCCCGGGGAAGAGCCTCGCCTGAACAAAAAACCAGCCAGAATCATTACAGCAAAAATGATAAGCCCCAATCCTGTCCAGGAAAGCATTCCGGGACGATGTGAGAGTATAAGAATATCTGATATGACAACAAAGGCAGGGGTGATCTGGAGCAGTGCATTCTGGGCACCGATATCACCCCGTTCAACTCCATTAAAAAAGAGAAGATTCATTGAAAATGGTACAAGAACGACCGACAGGAGCAGGAGCAGGAGTGATGAATGTGGAACTTCTGCCAGAGAGACTAAAGGAATGAAAAACAGAGCAACTGCCAGACCGGCAAATGACCTGAAAAACATAAAGGTGATTGAGTTTGTCTGCTTCAGAACAGACTTGGCCATCAACATACCTATGGACATGATAAACGCAGCCCCGATAGGCAGGAAGTATATGGCACTATTCATGGGACCATCATAGCCTGCCCCTGGGACAGAAAACCATTCACAATACAGCGATTATTTATACGATTCGCCATCCGCATAGGCTCGGGGAGACAGGCCGGTCTCCCTCTTAAAGGCCTTACTGAAATAATTGGGATCAGCAAAACCCGTGGCGGCGGCGGCATCGGCGACGGTCATGCCCGGGGTCAGAAGGAGTTCTTTCGCCATTTCCATGCGGTGCATGATTTGAAATTCCTTGTAGCTCAGCCCCGTGACCCGCCTGAAACAGCGGCTGATGTAACTGGGACTCTTTTTCAATCGGTCTGAAACCTCCTGCAGAGAAGGTGGTTCTCCACTGTGATCTTCCAGAAATGCCCGGATTTCTCCGACCAGGCGCTGCTCCCGTGTGCGGTGGGTCTGTCTGATCTGCCGGGACACATCGCAGAAGAGGCTGTCCAGAATCTCCAGAACTTCGCCAGTCTCGCTAAAGTCATTCAAGCGGGGTGTGAGAACTTCCGGATCGAGGGAGTCGAACCGCACCGCAAAGAGAGAGATCAGACGCCTGTCGATGACGGTGATAAGTTCCAATGCATAGCTTCTTGCTTCTCCCGGACCTGCGACAGCTTTTTTGTATTGAAAAAGATTCGCCAGCTTTCCATGAATCAGATGAAGCCGTCCCTCAACCAGATCATCCCCCAGGGAACGTTCCAGACTCACACGGCTCAGGGAGCCGGGAACCCAGGGGGATTCTCGTTCCCGGAGCGATTTCTCGTTTATTTCACGGACTAAATCTCCAAAGTCCGTATGAGGACCCAATAGCAGAGGCTCAGGAAGAAGGGTAGAATCCTGATTGTTGTCTTCAAGGGCATTCAGGATCTTCCCCGGGGAGATCTCTCCTTCCCGGCTCTGAATAATGAGTTCTGCCGCACCGGCAATACAGGCTCCAAAACAATCACAGCCCATTCCGTCAAACCGTGTTTTCAGGGAGAGCAACAAAGGTCTGCCGCTTCTGCGGGCCAGGGGCAGAGAATGAAAATAGAAGGGGGTGTTTTTCATTTTAAGGATTTGTGACAACTCATTCAGATTGGTTCTGAATTCCGGTCCGGGATGCCGGAGACGCCAGATAAGTTCCCGTTCCTGGGACCGTTGATTCCGGCCAGGGACCTCCTGCTTTTTTTTATCGATCCTCTCCATGCTTTTTCTGATGGATTCGGAAAAATTTCTTCGTGAAATCGGTTTGAGGAGGTAATCGGCGGCCTGATATTTGACAGCCAATCGGGCATAATCAAACTCACTATAGGCCGTTAATATCAGGGCTTCCCCGGAGAGACCATTCTCCCTGAGAAGATTCAAAGCCTCCAGACCCGACATTTCGGGCATTTCAATATCCACCAGCATCAGGTCAGGGTCCAACTCCAGAGCGGTCTCAAGAAAAGTACGGCCTGTAGCGCATTCGGCAATGATCTCTATGGATTTAGAGAACTCAGCTTCCACTAAACTGCGGAGTGCCTTTCTTTCAAGGGCCTCATCCTCTGCAATTATCAAGCGTATCATGCCAGCCGCTCTTTGCAGGGAATCCTGAGACTCACAATGGTGCCTCCCTCGGGGGCATTGGTAATGGCAAAGCCGGCACGCTCGGAAAATGACAGCTCCAGTCTGTCCCGGACATTGGTGACACCGATTCCCTTACGGGATTCATCCCCTCTCCTATTCCAGAGATTCGCCAAGGATTCTTCTGAAATGCCGCATCCGTTATCCCGGACTTCAATATTCAGGAATCCTTCCTGTATCACCGTGGAAACTTGGAGTAAACCATTTTCAGTGACATCCTTTAATCCGTGAGTAATGGAATTTTCGACAAGGGGCTGTAAGATCATGGGAGGAACCGAAACATCCTGTCCCGCCTCATCAATATCAAGGAGAAAACGAATTCTGTCTCCATGACGAACTTCCTGAATCAGGATGTAGGCTTTCAGTACGCCCAGCTCTTTGCTGAAGAAGACCTCTTTTCCTTCATTATCCAGACTGTAGCGGAGGATACTCGAAATAGATTCCACAAGTGACACTGTCACATCAGAATCCAAAAACATGGCGCTCCGTCCAACCATATTCAGGGTATTGAACAGAAAGTGAGGATTGATCTGCAGCTGCAGTGCCCGGAGTTGGGTTTCTCTGTGCGTCTTTTCCCTTTCGGAAGCAGCCAGTTTTTCCTTATTCAAGAGAGCATCCAATTGGGCATTATGCTCGATGTCTTCAACGAAGCCGATGATATTCTTCTTCATGTCATTGAAGGCATCTCCAACAGATTTCAGCTCGCTGTAACGGGTTTCTCTTAAATCTGGAATCAACCAGTTTTTAAGAGAGAGTTCCCTTGCTGCATTTTCCACAGAAAACAGATGGGATGACAAATCCCTTATAAAGAATAGGACAGTACCAAAGTCGAGAAGCAGCAGGATAGCCAGAACTGCGAAAAGCCGCCCCTGTGTCCGTTGCCATTTCAATAAAAAGGACTCATGAGCCTCATTGGAGGCATCCAGATAGGCCACAACAAGTTCCTGGGCCCTGACAACAATATAGACAGCCTGGGTCTTCAAATAACTCATTTCCAGAAATGTAGCATCGTCGAATTTTTCAAGACTCATAATGGTACGGGCGGAATTATCATAATATTCCACCATGCCCAGCAGACTGCGCCTGTAAATGGAATAGGCAGGAGTGCCCGGAGGCGTGATAGCGTAAAAGTGTTCAGCCCTCAAAAGCTCATTCACCCGGTCTAATCCCTGGTCATATCGCTCTATTAGAGAGGGGTCCCTCTGGAGGATATAAGATTCGAACACATCGATCATATGGCCGAGCTCAATGGGTAACCGGGCCATACGGGAGTGGCGTTCCATCATGATCCTGTACTCCTTGATGACCAGGACATAGGCCCCGAAGGAGGCTCCGTATCCTGCAAAAACAGTAAACAATAAGAACAGGAGTTTAATGAGAAATTGATTTCTGATTGATCGGATCTTTGTTTTAAATGCCATTGTGGAACAAGTATAACACCCGCCATACCTCCGGGGATAGCGGATAACAACTATCCCCGGTGGAGAAGGAGACTTTATTGATAGAAGAGATTCGGCAGAGTCATTACGATCTGCGGAATATAGGTTATGGCCAGTAAAACGCTCACCATGACCAGGTAAAAGGGAATCATCGCCCTGGACAATTTCTCAATGGGGATGCGGGATATAGCACTGCCGATAAACAGAACCCCTCCGACAGGAGGTGTAATCAAACCGATACCCAGATTCAGAATCATGACTACACCAAAATGCACAGGATCCATTCCCATTTCCAGAACGATAGGCAGAAGAATGGGGGTCATAATAACAATAAGTGCCGACATACCAGTCAATGTCCCCAGAAAGAGGAGCAGGAGGTTAATCAGAATTAAGATAACAAACTTGCTGCTGGTTAAAGCCATGATTCCGCTGGCAAAAAGTGCCGGTATCTTCAGAAAAGCAACAAGCCAGCCGAAAGCACCGGCTGAGGCAATCAATATCATCACGATGGACAGGGTTTCCAGAGAGGTCCGCAAGATCTTGAAGAATGACCTTAAAGGGATTTCCCTGTATATCACAAATGTGACGAAGAGTGACCAGATGACAGCAATTGCCGCGGCTTCTGTTGCCGTAAAGATCCCGCCGACAACTCCAACAACAACGATGAGGACCGTCAGAAGCCCCCAGGAAGAGTCATATGTTGATTTCAAGGCGAATCTCAGATCAAACTTGTCACCCTTGGGATACTTCCGCAGAACACTGAAAACATAACAGTAGACCATAAGGGCGATACCCAGGAAGATTCCCGGAACCAGGCCTCCCATAAAGAGCTTACCGATACTCACACCTCCGGCAGCCATGGCAAAGATGACAAAATTATGGCTGGGAGGAACAAGAAGCCCCTGTATGGAGCTCGCCATGGTAACAGTAGTGGCGAATTCACCGTCGTACCCATCTTTTTTCATCATAGGAATCATGATAGAACCGATAGAAGACGTATCGGCTGAGGCAGATCCTGAGATTCCCCCAAAAAACATACTGGCCAGGATGTTCACCATAGCCAGGCCTCCCCGCATCCAGCCGATGAGAGCCTTGGAGAGAACAATGAGTCGGTTGGAAATTCCACCTTCACCCATAAGGGCACCGGCAATAACAAAAAAAGGGACCGCCTGAAGAACAAAAACATGGGCTCCTTTTACGAGATTGATGGCAATCATCTGCACCGGCATTTCGAGATAAAGAGTAGTGAGTACTGCTGAGATTCCCATTGCCAGGGCAATTCTCTGCCCGAGAAACATCATGAGCAGAAAGCTCCCCAGTAATATGGCAATGGCAATATTTGGATCAGGCATTTCTAGCCTCCTTGGGAGAAATTCCTGTGGATATTTCAAAAATCAGTTTGAAGCTGAGCATGGCCGCCAGCAGGATGCCCCCTACGGGAACAGAGAGATACAACCAGCCTTTTGATATGCCAATAGCTGAATCAATCCAGTTTTTATTCAGTTCAACAACTTTAAATCCTTCCACACAGAGAAAGATGGCAAAGGCGATGATTGTCAAGTCATTAAAGATAGCAATGCCGTTCTTCCACTTGGAAGGAAGGTACTGTTCCAGCAAGGTGATACGGATATGATTTTCATTCCTGATCCCGATGGCAATGCTGAGCATTGAAAACCAGACCATACAGAGAAGGGAAATCCCTTCTCCCCAGGCGGGGCTTTTATTCAGGACAAAACGTCCGAATACGACGATCGTAATTACGATTATCTGCATAGTCATCAAGGCACTGCAGAGGGCATTGATCGACTCATACATGCCCTCCATTACCTTCATCAGACTGCGGGGCAGTTTGCTGTTGGTTGTCATTTTGTTCTCCCGACAAAAAAACCGGCAGGAGCCGCAGCTCCGGCCGGTACTATATTGTCCTTCAGTTTATTAAATTATTTTACAGCCTGAATCTCTTTGATCAGATCTGTCAGACCGGCGCCGTACTGATAGAATACGGGGGTCGCGGCTTCAATCCATGCGTCCTTGTCACTCAGTTCATAAAACGTTGCCCCTTTGGACTCCATATCGGCAATATACTCTTTGTTTTTCCTTTCTACAAATTCCTTAACGAAACCTGTACTGGCCACAGCAGCATCTTTGATGATCTTCTGATCTGCAGAACTCAGCTTGTTCCAAGAGATTTCAGACATGTGAATGAGACTGGGTGCCATGGTATGTGTATCGAAGGTAAAGTAGGGAGCCACTTCAAAAAAGTTGTTTGTGTAGTAACCAGCAACGGGGTTTTCAGCAGCATCAACAACGCCGGTCTGAAGTGCTGAATACAGTTCGCTGTAGGCGATGGGTGTGGCAGAAGCACCGAAGCCTTCCATGAGATCCACAAACATCTGAATGTTTTGAACCCTTACTTTCAGACCTTTCATGTCATCCAGACTCTTAATGGGTTTTTTTGTTGTAAAGAAGCTTCTGGCACCGTCTGAATGGTATGCCAGGGAAACCAGCTTTGTACCACCGGCCTGAACGCTGGCCAGAATTTTTTCTCCCACTTCACCAAGCATAACTTTGTTAAGATGGTCTTCGTCTCTGAAAACATAAGGAAGCTCATAGACATAGACCTCTTTGACGCCCATATCCGCGATGGTTCCGGGCTTTGAAAAAGTAAAGTCCAGGGCTCCGACCTGTACGGCCTGTACCATTTCGCTTACTCCACCCAGCTGGCTGGAGGGATACAGATCTATGGTAATTCTACCCCCTGAGTTCTTCTTTACTTCATCAGCAAAGAACTGTGCGCCCTGCAGGAAGGGGTGGTTTGTTGGGTTAACAGCACCAAAACGCAGTGTGATAGGTTCGGTAGACTGTTTAACAACTTTTGCTGGTGCGGCTTCCTGCTGACCTGCAGCAAATACAGCGGAAGAGAGCAGGACGGCCAATAAGATGGTCATTAACTTTTTCATTAGAATACTCCTTTAATTTAGTAAGTAAATGGTATATCCACTTTGTTACAACTGAAAAGGGTAATAATCGAGCCAGACCTGGCTTTAGCAATCCATATCCCTATAGATTACTCATTCCTTCCTGCCATTTTGATGATAGAATTAATTATGAAGCAAGAAAAAAAATCCTTCTTTCTCCTGGGAGACTCCATATCAATCCATTACAGACCTTTTCTAATCCACCATCTTGGATCGTCCTGGACTATTTTTGGAAAAGACGGAACTGCCAGGGATCTGGAAGATCTTGATTTCCCCAGAGGAGCCAATGGTGGAGATTCGGCCATGGTTCTCGAATACCTGAAAAACGAGCTCCCCTTTTCCCAGACGAAAACCCTTCTCCTCAATTGCGGGCTACATGATATAAAACGGTATGAGAGTCAGTCGGGGTATCAGGTAACAACTGATGAGTATAAAAAGAATCTGACAGCCATCACAAAACTTTGTAAAGATAGTGGAATGACACTGATCTGGATTACAACTACGGGATTTGATGAGATCCGGCACAACACTCTTCAAAAAGAATTTAAACGACATGAAGCCGATGGAGAACTCTTCAACAGTATTGCCCTGGATGTAATGCATCAGGCAGAGCTGCCGGTCATAGACCTGAGAAGATTTACAGCGTCACTGGAAGGTGATGAGATATTCGACGATCATATCCACTTTTCCCTGCCCGTGCGGAGAAGGCAGGGGGAATTTCTGTCATTGGAGGTCAGAAAAATTCTGGATGGAATCAGTGACTAGTCCCCAGGAAAGACAGCTTTCTTTTTTGAAAGGATACGCCCTTATGCAGAATCGACTCCTATTAATTCAGCCGTAGCTGACCTTTTTCATCCCTTCCCCGTCAATACAGGTCGCCAGATGATCAAGAATGACCGAGGATTTCCGTCCTTCTATCCCGTCACAGAGCAACTCTTCTTTTCCTTCTACGGCTTTATTGAAATTATCTATCAGTCCCCAATGGGTATAGCGCAGCCCACCCACATGAACAGAGCGCTCTTGACCGTCTACCTGAAAGATCATCTGTCCCGCTTTTAAATCATGGAGGTAAATCCTTCCCTTACTCCCCTGAATGATCAGGCTTTCGGGCATGCCTGTCTCTAACCAGCCCATGGCCATGCGGACAGTAACACCGGAATGAGTCAAAGCTTCAATATAGGGAATCCTCCGTGCCGGGAGGAAGGGATCATCCGTGCTGCCGCCGATCCCGGCGCTGGCAATCTCTCCAAAAAAATAATGTACCAGATCAAGGCGGTGGGAAGTTGGAAATTCATTACAAAAATAAAGAGCTTCCGGGGTCCCGATAATCCCTTCTCTGAGCTTATCGGCAATGTAGCGGATCGATGGATAGCCCCGTCTATAATATGCCACTCCCAGGGAGCAGCCTGATTTATCCGCAGCGGCAATCATGGAATCACAACCTTTACTGTCGATAGACATGGGCTTTTCAACCAGAACATGCTTACCAGCTTCCAGGGCCTTCATTGTATGTTCCCGGTGAAGAGGATGGGGGCTCGCCACATAGATGGCATTAATTTCAGGAGAAGAAATCAATTCATCAAAGGAAGAGACATAGCGGCCATGACCGTGGCGCTGCACAAAGTCTTCCCCGGCATCCCTGTTTCGTCTGTGAACGAGAATCAGATCAGAATTATACAGTAAATACAAAGGCGGTCCCGATTTCCGCTCACACACATCTCCAGCACCAATCATTCCCCATTTAACCATTTTACAATCCCTTATTAACCAATGCTTATTCACTTGATTCAAAAAGTCAATGACTGCAAAAGTAGTAAAAACAATAATCGAAAAGTCCAAATAAAATTCTGTTTGCACCATGGTGTTCTGAAGCTAAGGATGGAATAATTAGATTCTCAATATAGAGGAAAGAATGAGCACCCTAAAGAACAAGAGAACCCCATTGCTAGGTTTGTATTTTGATGAAGACCAGATGAGTTTGCTCCTGAAGCGCCGGAGTGACCCCCGATTGTTACCCCACTTCAACTCCCCTGACAATATCAATTATGCCGCCTACGGTGATAAACAGGAACACTACCACATGCACATTGTCCCCAAGAAAAAAGATATTCCGGGCTGAGGATCTCATTTTGAAATGCGTCCCCATCCGGGGATCTATATGGATGAAGACGCTACAGCAGAACGGGGATCTAACTTATGATCAGGAATCCGGAAGGTCCTGGAGAACTGAAACCTGAGCGCCGGATCAGATTGTCAACGACCCAGCTGTTCCGGTACTATCTTCAAACAAAGGTTAATTTAAGCTATGGGATTCTTCCCGATATAAGCCAGGATTCCCCCGTCAACATACAGGACATGACCATTAACAAAGTCAGATGAACTGGATGCCAGGAATACAGCAGGCCCCATCAGGTCATCAGTCTTTCCCCATCTGGCCGCGGGAGTCTTGGAAAGAATGAATTTGTTAAAAGGATGTTCGGGAGTCCTCAAAGGAGCAGTCTGAGGAGTCTCAAAGTATCCTGGACCAATACCGTTACACTGAATATTATACTCCCCGTATTCACTGCAGATATTACGGGTTAGCATTTTCAGACCTCCCTTTGCCGCAGCATAAGCGGATACAGTTTCCCGCCCTAATTCACTCATCATGGAACAGATATTGATAATTTTTCCTGAGTTTCTTTTCATCATGGAAGGTAAAACAGCTTTAGACACAATAAACGGGCCAGTCAGGTCGATGTCTATGACCTGGCGAAACTCTTCTGCTGTCATTTCATGCATGGGGATACGTTATATGATACCTGCATTATTCACAAGGATATCAATAGGAGCCAGATCTGATTCAATCTGTTTCACCAGGTCGACCATCTGATCTTCATCAGTCACATCTGCGACATACCCTTTTACGGGAATTCCTGCTTCCTTGTATGCTGCCAATCCCTTGTCTACCAGATCCTGATTGATATCATTGAAAGCAACCTTGGCACCGAATGTAGCCAGTCCCTTGGCGATAGCAAATCCAATACCATAGGAACCACCGGTGACCAGGGCCACCTTTCCTGACAAATCAAAGCTTAGTTCATTAAACATCTTTTTCTCCTTCTACAGAACCGGAACCCTGATGAATTCCAGAACATGATTGAATACACTAAAATTTTAATTACCCTTAATGAGTATTTTCATAAGATCTGCCTGTTCATCCAGAGATTCAAAGCAGGATTGTGCATCTTCCAGTGATGCAACTTTCGAAATAACCTTTCTCCAGGGAGCCTTATTTTCATGCAGCAACTTGATGGCCCTGTCAAAATCTTCTGACTGATACACCCTGGCTCCACGGATATCAAGTTCTCTGAGAAAGATTTCCTTAAGCACAACCTCAGCTGGAGCTCCGAAGATTCCCACCAAAACAATGACACCACGGGGACGGGCAAGGCCGGTCATCAAAGCAGCACCGGGCTTTGAACCGGATACTTCAAAAACAATATCTGCTCCATCCCCTCCAGTCCATTGGAATACTGCTTCTACAGGATTCACAGTAAGGGAATCTATAGTCTTGATACCCATGTCCTCAGCAACATCCCTTCTCTCCTTACTGATTTCCAAAAGCCTGACATCAGCACCGTCCAACTGAGCCAGAAGGGCGATTAGCAGACCGATAGGTCCTCCCCCGATTATGGCTACCCGGTCGCCTTTCTTTAAACCTGAACGTGATACATCATGGCAGGCTACGGCCAGAGGTTCCGTCAGAGCAGCCACTTCCAGATCCATATCCTCTGGAAGTGCATGAAGAATGTCAGCTTTTACTTTCCAGTACTGCTGAAAGGCTCCTTCCGAATCGACACCAATAAAATTAAGGTTCTGGCAGATATGGGAGTATCCCATCCTACAGGCAATACAATCCTTATCGGGATCTAATGGACGGACGGTCACCTTCTGTCCTTTTTCATAGCCTGTCACACCGGCACCCAGTTCATGAATAGTTCCGGACATTTCATGACCGAATGTCATGGGAGGCTTCACTCTTTCATCCATTATGCCATGATAGATATGGCGGTCAGTTCCGCAGATTCCGCAATAGGCAATCTTGATGACAACTTCACTGGAACCAGCCTCCGGGATCTCTTTATCTACTACAGTCAGTAATTTCGCATTGTTATAAACGAGGGATTTCATACCTTCTCCTTGTGTAAAAACTTGATTATCCCCGGCAATATATTGATACCGGGATAGAAAATACAATCAGCTCATAAAATTGCACTGATGCAGAGACTTGCGGTTCAGTCTGTAGGGACCTTCGTAGCCGCTGTCCCCCAGAATCATAGAGACTAAAGCTATGGACAGGGGATAGAACCAGCTGCCCAGCATAATGTGGGTCCTGTTGATATCATCATCTCTATGTTCAGCACTGACCTCCGATTCTCCCTCTTTCCAGATCCAGTGGGGTCTTGGTTTCCATTCAGCATATTTGCTGCCTCGCCGGTGCAAGCGGAATCCGACGCCCTTTTCATCTTCATGCATCAGTGCATGGTCCAGATACAAACGGGCCGCCTTTCGTATTTCATCACTTTTATAGTCAGTCATACGGGCCAGATTCAGGAGCATATAGGCTCCGTCAAAGTCGGGACAGTCAGAACCACCCGCCCAGAAGGAACCGTCTTTCAATTGGGTTTCAAAGGTGGTATCCACACTTTCATTAAGATACCGGACAGGCCAGCCCTGGGCAAAATACATGGGCAGCACATGGATGGTACCGAACTGACCGTTCCAGATATCCGCTCCCAGCTGAGTCCCCCAGTAACCTGTCTTTGGATCCTGCAGTTCCTCCAGAGCCGGATACATTTCCTTTTCCAGAATCTCATCCACCCGGGATTCGCCAAAGAAGTCTCTGGCTCCCATCATGGCCGTGGCCACGGCACAGATCTGGTTTCCCGCAGCCCAGGAGTTTTTCCAGTTATAACGCTTGATATAATTATACATGTAACCCTTGTCAAAAAAGGGCTCCAGGAAGTTGTAAGGGTAATCGGGTTTTTCTCCCAAGAGGTACAGAGACCAGGTATTCCCCCTTGTGTAATGCCACAAAGGGTCCATCTCTTCGGGGCTACGCTGCCTATCATTCTCTGGATCATGAGCAAAGTGTCCCCACTTGGTCTGGTGTTTTTTATACTGCTCTGCCCAGTGTTTCAGGACAGCCCTGTCTGTGGGAGCCTCGCCGAATAAGTCCAGGATATGAAAGCCGTGATACGAGCCGTAGAGGCTCTCTCCCTCCCCTTCTTCCTTGGCATACTGACCAGGAGCATCTCCTATTTTCATTTTATCAACATAAGCCAGGGCTGTTTTTTTGATTCGTTCATATCCGGGTGTGGGGTCATGGAGGCAAAGTTCATGCCGTCCCGAAATCTCACTTTTTACCATGGGGTTCTCCTTTTTAATAAAGCCCACCCTCCCCATACCTTATTCAAAGGCCGTAGAATGAGGGCTGATATTTTTACTTACCTGAGGGAATTATTTCATCTTGTCAAAGCTTTCGAACTCTATATCCTGAATCACAACATTGCTTTCTCTTGTGAGGATAAAATAGATGACCTCGGCGACATTTTTGGTCTTCAAAAACAGCTCACGGGGCACCTTGCGGTCTCCCCAAAAGGGGCTGTCTGCAGCACCAGGACAGACATTGCTGACCTTGACATTCTTTTCGATGGCATTGATCTGTGTGGCCTGGCTCATCATGGTGACTGCCGCTTTTGCCGCACAGTAGAGGGGCGCTCCCCCATTGGCTCTTTTGGAAGCCATGGAAGCAAAGTTGATGATGGCTCCACCCTTTTCTACATCCACCAGGTTCATAAAATGCTTGGAAGTAAGAAAGGTTCCTTTCACATTGACATCCATCATGAGATCAAATTTTTCCACATCCAGGTCCTGAACCTTGCCGGGAATGCTGAGACCTGCCAGGTTGATGAGTGTATCAAGAGATCCCAGCTGCGCCTTGGCATCTGAGAGAAATGATTTAACAGCGGCTTCGTCTGTAACATCCAGTTCACGGGCAAAGACCTTGTGTCCCCTGGCTTCTTCGGCGGCAGCCTGTTCTTTTAAAAGATCCGGCTGGTTGGAAGCGAGGGCCAGTTTTACAGAATCTCCCGCTACTTCTTCTAAAATGGCCGATCCGATACCGCCGGTTGATCCTATGAGTACAAGTACTTCTCCGTTCAATTTTTTCATACATTATATCCTTGAGAGGGACGGCATATCACTGTTAGATTAAACAAGATCGGTCCCTACTTGATTTTGTTAAGTCAATTGTAGACTCCCTTGAGGGGACAGACCATTAACGAAGGAGTCAATGTTTATACGATTTGATCATAAATCAGCGCCGCAGGAATTCCGAAGGATTAACATGAGCCACTCTTTTAAAAAGACGGCTGAAATAGTAGACGTTTTCGAATCCCAGCTGATCCGCTGCCTCGCTGACATTGCACTCCCCCGAGAGAAGGAGGTCCTTGGCTTTGTTAATTTTCACCCAATGCTGGTATTGTACGGGAGTCAGATCGGTGACCTGCTTGAAGAGCCGGCGGAAATAGGGAGCGCTGAGACCGGCCCTGCCGGAGAGGTCACTGACGGCCCAGCTTTTCTCAGGCCGGTTTTCGATGAGACGGCAAATCTCCTGAATAGCATGCACATGAGGGACTGATTTCTGTTGAACCTCCTGATCCAGGGACCGGATCATGGAGAAGAGAATCTCTTCAACAATGGAGCGGCAGCGGAGGGTATAGGCCAGGCGTTTTCCGGACCATTCATGGGAAAGTTCTTCCATCAGGGCGGCAACCTGAAAGGGATTGGGCAGCCGGAAGAAATGGGGAATCCCCGCCAGGTAGGCGGCACTTTCTTCATTCATTCCTTTCAGGCTGAACCCGACGGAACTGAAGCGCCAGGGATCTTCCGGATCACTCCAGGCATCATGCAGACAGCCGGGAGCAAAACAGACCATATCACCTTGACTCACGGTAAAAGCTTCATCACCGACACGGTAATGGGCTTTCCCTTCGATGGCATAGGCGATGACCCAGAGTTCCGAATGAGACAGGCTTTCAATCTTCCATTCCCTATCGGGTTCACGGGAAACGACAAAATCAAAAGAATCAATGGAAAAATCAATAATCAGACCGTCCTCCTGAAAGTTGCTTTTGAAATCAGATTATATCATGGATGGTTCAAAGTCAAAAAAAGGAACCAGTCCCATGCCGATTCCTCTATGATCTTCAGAGAACGAATTAAAGAGACCACTCCTCCCTATCCCATCTGAACAGCATGCTGCCTCCTGAGAGCTGAAGGGAGGAACGGACCGCCCCTTTCTCTAGAAGAGAAAACTGGTCTCCCTTAACGTCCAGAGACCAGTCCGTCACTTCTCCGGCAGGAGCCATGGCTATGGCATGCACTCTGCGACGGCTGGTCTTTGATGACTTTTCGGTCCAGCGGTAAAGCTGACCCGACCCGGATTTCCCCTCAGCTTCCTGAGCAGGAGAAGGGTGATAAAAATCATGAATGTGGGCATAATAGGGTCCCATCAATCCCGCATCTTCGGAGCAGTGAAACATCCGCATTCCGCTGTCACCCCTATAGGCAGTAAAGCTGTTGGGCGTATCCACTGTAAAATCAAGGGCTCCGTCTCGGTTGTTGAACTGCCAGTTCCAGATGGTTTTCACAGGACTGACGCTCTCGATATCATCAACAACAAACAGCATTTGAGTTCCACAGAGGATCCAGGTCCGTTTAAAACTCTTTATGGGGGCTCCGTAAACACCCCCGGCTTCACTTGTATAAACAAAGGTATTCCCGCGGCGTTCCTGCACCAGTTTTCCACCAGGGCGTTTAACCGGAGGCTCGGGTTTTCCCTTGGAGAATCCTCGCAGCAATGATGCATCCTGGCTTAAGATCTTGAGTTTAAACATGTCTTCCTGGCGTACATCCTTTTGATTATCAAATGCGGCATCAGGAACCAGGAAGGTACAGGTATTATGAAAAGCGGTGGCAATATCCAGTTCGTGGATAGTATTGCGGTAACAGCTGTGCCCGGGATCGGCCAGGAAACGCTCCTTGCCATAGACCAGCATGAAATGATTCAGATCTGCATGGATATGGGAGGGTCCGTACAACTCTTCTCCCGAAGATCGGATAGCCAGAACCGTGGGGCTGTCAAAGGACTCTCTGACAATCATATCCCCATTGGAAAAGTACATATCGCTCTCCCAGCCGCAGTCTTTCAGAGCCCTGGCGGATGCTTTTCCCAGATAGAGAGGAAAGCTGAGGAATCCAAAATCATTATACATACCAAAGCAGGCCAGATCATGGGGTGCCAGATCCAGGTTTTCAATATTTCTATAGTGAAGATCAAACAGACTGGAAGCCAAAGCTGCTTCCACAGGCATGGACTCACCGCACCTGGTGGAGATATGCAGGAGCATGTCCCCAGTGGGTCTGTAGGTAGAAGCACAATCGTTGAAATTGACAGCACGAGGACGGTCATAAGGGCCAAATCCCGATAGTGGTTTGTGATAAAGATGGCTGTAGGCATCCCATTTTACTTTTTTTCCATAACGGTCGGGAGACATTCTTGTTTTATAGGCCGGATCCTTCCGAACAAGGGCTTCATAGACCATCATCAATCCCCAGGCGGCATAATTTCCATACTGCAAGGACTCTGCGGAAGTCCCATCGGGCTGGAACTGCTCGATGCAGACATTGAATTCCAGACAGGCCCGTTCCATCATGTCCCGGTCATCCAGATAAGCGGCACAGAAGGCGAGGCCACCGCTGAGGATACAGCGCCAGTTGTTCAGCCTTTCTGCAAAGTTCAGCCAGTTCAAACAGAGGGGCATGGCCGTATTTTTCAAAAAAGCACGTATGCTTTTCATTTCATCCTCTGAAAACAGATCGGCTCCCAGGTCGGCGGCGGCCACAACTCCGATGGAGAGATGGGCCGTTTCCAGATGTCCCAGAGATGGTTTTGTCAGATGATCCCTGTACCAGGGGCCGATCCATTCATCCTCAGTCTTGGCAATAAGGTCCAAGGTGATGGCCTTCACCCAACGACCGATCTGTTCATTTCCAGTCAAACGGTACGCCATGGCACCATCACTCAGATACTCACAGACATGGTAATACCACTCGGTTGTTGTTTCGTCGTCTCCGAGACCGGGAGTCCGGCTTCTTTTCAAACAGCGCCGCAGGAGGGCGGCTTCCAGTTTCTTATACCCCGGATCTTCCAATACTCTCAGGGATTCGTATTCTTTGTCAGTCAGTAATATGCTCATGAGTCCATCTTAATGGCAGGTTCCATGATCCCGCAATTTTCAAAAGGGTTAAAAATTTAAACGATTCGATCATCCTCCCTGCTTACTACCCTCATCCTGACTTCATACTGACATGATGGGAACCGTTTCATGTAAATTTTACTCACATCCGACATGGCCCGCTTCAGGGATGGGAGCGTATGATTGGTTTAATAATTTGAAAAGGAAAAATGCTTATGCCCATGAAAGTAGAGAAGCTGGTTGCCCAGCGGAAAAAAGACGGAAGGGAGATCAAACCCTTTCCTGTATCTGATGAAGAGTTAATCCAACGCTATGAAAAATTATGGACTGCCGCGGTGAATGATGTGCTGAGAGAAAACATGTTCCTCTATCAGTCTCTGCCCTCAAACATAACTCCCTTGGATGATGAGAAAGTAAGCTGCGGTATCGCTTTTACGATTAAAGGATTGGCAGACATCCAGGTCGATCCCAACGACATGGCCCGCCGGGGCGTCATGCTGGATGAAATTCCTAAAAACTCTTTCATAGTCTGGGACACTTCCGGAGATACAGAATCTGCCCAGTGGGGAGAAATGATGACCAAAGCAGCCAAACAGAAAGGCTGCCGCGGTGCCGCGGTGGATGGTGGCCTGCGCGACACCAGACAGGTTAAGGGTCTGAATTTTCCTCTCTGGACAAAATATAAGACATCCAATGCCATGATGGGCCGTTTCCGGATTATCGACTGGCAGGTTCCCATTAAAATTGGAACAGCCTTCTGCTATCCGGGAGATGTGGTGCTGGCAGATATTGACGGTGTCCTCATCATCCCCCGGGAGCAAGCCTGGGAATCCCTGCTCAGGGCCGAGGAGATACAAAAAGAAGAAGTAGAAATTGCTAAATGGGTGGACAGCGGCATGACCGCAAAAGAAGTCATCGACAAGGGCGGATATTTCTAATCAAATAATTATTTCCTGGAAAAACGGATTGAGGGCCCTCTATTCCTCTTTCCGTTTTTCCTTTTTAATTCAGGGGGAAACAATCTCCGTAATATGAATTATCAGGATGATCAGAACATGAAAAAAATGGATTTAACAGAGTTCAACAAGATCGGATTCCCGGATGTGACAAAGTGTGAAGCCCTTTTTGACGGTTTCAGGGATGGATTATTCCAGGCTGAGTACAGTCCGAACTGTAAAAGATCCATCAAGATTCAACTGGATATAAAGCCCGAAAGTGGAGGAGGATTCGAACAGAGATTCTTTCATCTGGGTCATCCCGGCGATGGTGCAGCCAACTCAAGGCTGATGATAGAACTGCGAAGCAAGACAGACGGATTCTGGTACCTGGATGTGTATTACTCCAACGGAGAAAAAGGGCAGGCTCTGATTGATGAAAACAGGCTTTATCCCCATGGTCAGTGGTATACCCTTGAAATTGATGTAACAGAGAAGGGGATCAGCGGATATATCGATGGTAAGATAGAGTGCAGGAGCGAAGAAGTCCCTTTCCGCCCCCTGCCCTTTCCCGGACTCTCTTTGGGAGTCAGGCAGAATCAGGTCTCCTGGTATAAGGGCGGCCTGCGAAACCTCAGCATAGGAGAAGTGAATGAGCGATAAAATGAAAATCCTCTTTGCCTGCAAAATTGCAGATGAACAGGCCAAAGCCAGAATAGAAGAAACATTTGATCTGATCGAAATCGAGACAGCCGATGAAGCGGCCCTCCTCCAGTACGCAGACCAGGTAGAGGGAATCATCATCCCCTTCACGAAAGATGTCATCCTGACAGAAAAAGTCATCGATAAAGGCAAAAACCTTAAAATCATAGGGACAACCTATGGAGGAACCCGCCAGGGAATAGCCGATGCCTATGCTGTGGCAAAAAGATTGACAGTCATTCATACCGGTGCCACACGCCCCAGGCCTATGGCGGAATATACACTGGGACTGGCTCTTTCCTCCCTGTTGCAGATACACAGCTATCATCATTACATGAAAGGGGAAGATCCCTGGCCCCGTTTCCGTCTGGGAAGAAGCCGGATACTACAGGATAGAAAGGTCGGGATAATCGGATTTGGGCGAATCGGCAGAGGGATATTCGACATCTTTCGCTTGTTTACATCCGAAATCAGCATCCAGTCAGGACACATGTCCCCTCAAGAAGCACAGGATCTGGGAGTACAATTGAAGAGTGTTGATCAGGTATTCGAAAGTTGTGATATCATCATCCTGGCGGGAGGGTACACCGAAAAGACCCATCATATGATCCGGTATGAACATTTTATGAAGATGCAGAGTGATGCTCACTTTATAAATATTGCCAGAGGAAAAATGGTTGATGAAAAAGGGATGGTTAAAGCCCTTAAAGAGCGGGATGACTTTTATCTGGCCCTGGATGTTTATGAAGAAGAACCACTCCCTGATGACAGCCCCTTAAGGCAGTCGGACAAGGTCCTTATGACACCTCATAGAGCCAACAATTCTATGGAATTTGAGGAACGCTGGCAGTGCCTGGCTGACGAACTGGAGCTATTTGCCGGGGGAAACCGGCCTGAATCAGCCCTCAACGCGGAACGGCTCCAATACATGAGTGAATCCTGAGGATAAAGACATAATATGAACATAGAAGTAAATCCTCTCATCCAAGGGGGTACCCCCGGCCAGATTCCTCTGGGAGGGATGAGGGCTTTCAGAATACAGAAGGGAGTCCGGGTTTCCTGGGAGCCGGGAAATGAGAAGGCCCTTCTCAGTCTGACCGTCGCCTGCGATTTGAGACAGAACTGTGTGCTCACCCTCACATCAGGAGACTGGAAAATGCAGCTGGATGCATCCTTCGCCTCACATGGTCAGAAGCTCAGAATCCCAATGGGTAACCGCATTAGCAGTTTTGTTGTGACTGCGGCAGAGGGAGACGGAGAGCTCTGGATCGCATTAGAAGCACCCATTGCCCCGTCCTTCTGCCCCTATTCTGCCGATAGAAACACCCGCCTGGAGGAAGCCGAAACCAGGCTGAAAGAGAACGCCCTGGCACAGTTCAGCTGGATGGGGGGATGCGTGCTGAACGGTTTATCAGAGATGCACCGTGTGTACCCGGATCAGGGCTGGAAAATAGCGCTGACAAGCTGGGCATCCCATTTCATCGGCCCCGAAGGCCAGCTGCTCTATCAAAATCCCAGAGGCACAGAAGTCAGAAACAAATTTATAAATATCGAATCCACACTCCCTGTTGCCAGTCTTGCAGGTCAGCCCGGGTTCGAGGCAATCGGATTCTATGCACGCCAGATGTGGGATGAAAGAACTGGAGAGGATGGAGCCGTGACAGACGGAGAAAGCACGGCAGAAGGGTGCTACACTATCGCCTACCCCATGGCGACTCTGGCTGTCAGAGAGGGAAATAAAGCCCTGATCGATTCTGTTCTCACTCAGCTGAGGACGAGAAAAGAGAAGCTCTTTCGAAAGGGCAAGCTGTACCTGAGGAACAAAGAAGAGACCCTGAGTTTTGAAAATTGGACCCGGGGAATCTGCTGGTATATCCTTGGCAACTACAGATGCCTGTCTCTTCTGGGGGATTCCTATCCGGATGATCTGATGAATCATTTCAAGGAAAGGTGCAGCTGGATTATTTCTAAGCAGAGACCCGACGGACTCTGGGATAACTTTCTGGATGAAGAGGGGTTCCCACCAGACAGCTCAGGATCAGCAGGGATTGCCGCGGCACTGGCGGGGGCTTACAGGAAGGGCCTACTCGGTGAAGAGGCACTGGAGGCGGCGAAAAGATGTTTCGACGGTCTTTGTTCTCTACTAGAACCCGACGGCTGGTTATCCTCGGTAGCCCCGAACAACAAGCGCGGAGAAAAAGAACAACACACACATCTCAGAACAGTGGAACCTTTTGCCCTGGGTCTTTTTGCCCAACTGTGGGCAGTCCTGGATGAAATAGAATAGTACATGGAGAAATAATATGAGTAAACAACCTGAATTCACCTTTGCCCACACCGGGCTGAATGTAAAAGACAGAGACGCAACGGCCGCCTGGTATGAAAAGAACCTGAATATGAGGATCGTCCGCAGTGTCCCTGGTGCCATGCACTTTCTGGCAGACCCCACGGGTCGTGTCATTCTGGAAATATACTCGAACGAATCAGCACCCATGCTGGATCTGGGTGCCACACACTTTCTGACCCTCCACCTGGCGGTTCTGACTGAAACTCCTAAAGAAACGGAAGCTCAACTTCAGAAAGCTGGAGCTGTGACTGTAGATCCCTACAAAATCACAGGAGCAGGGGATGAATTGATCATGATGCGTGATCCCTTCGGACTGGGTCTGCAGCTGATCAAGCGGAAGGAGCCGATGTTTTAATTCGGTTGATTTGCGTTTTATGCAGTTTCTGAGAGTCAGATCGGTTATGAGAGACTATATCATATTCATTTTCAGTAGAGATCTACTTAAATTATTACTCATAGTTTTACCCCAAAAGCAATATCTCAATCACTGAAAGATCTCATACCAAACGGATTCATTGTTTGAAGACATGGTGTAATCAAAAAGAAGATAATATTAGGAGGTATTCATCATTATTTCCGTTGCAGTGCATGAAATGGAGTTCCACGAAAAAAACTACAGGACTGGGTAAATTGTTCTCAGAATATCTTTATACCAAAGTAATCAGACAGACAGGAGACCCCAAGTTCAGTGGTTCTGCCCACTTTTCCCCAGGTAAACCAGTTGCCGGATCGAATGCCCTGATCTGCACATCATCCGAGTCCTGATGAGCCATAAGAAGCCATTTCCCCGATGGTGAAAAACAGATATCCCGGGGTACCTTCCCCCTGGTGCTGAATGTATCAAAAGCCTCTAAAGACACAGAACCATCCTTCCCATTCCGGTGAATACAGAAAACGGTGACCGTATCGTCAAAGCGGTTGGAAACGACAAGGCTCCGCCCGGAAGGATGTACCTTGACGGCGGCGGGAGCCGCTCCGCCGGGAGAATTGTCTCCCACTGAGGGTAGATCCTGTTCCAGGGTCAGACTGCCGTCGTTACGGTTTAACCGGGCTACCAGCAATCGGGGCACAAGCTCACAGAGGATATACACAGACTTCCCTTCCGGGTCGAATGCCAGATGCCGGGGACCGTACCCGGGTGGGACCGAGAGGGATGAAACAACAGGCAGTTCATCATCCGCAGCATCGTGAATCCAGACCTTGTCACTCCCCAGGTCGCAGACATAGATGTGTTTTTTATCAGTGCCGGGAAGAACCTGATGAGCATGGGGCGACTCCTGACGGACAGCATTGGGCCCGCTTCCTGAATATTCAAAGGATTTGATGGACTTGCCAACATCGCCCTCTTCAAGACCATAGGACTTTAAACAGCCGCCCCGGTAGGAAGCAGCAAAGATCCTCTCCATATCCTTCACAGCTCGGATATGACATCCTGCGGGGCCGGGTCCGGTTTGAAGTGACCCTAGAGTCAAAGTAAAATTAGATTCAAGAGTGAAAGAGCGAACCTCCCCTTCCCCCCGGGGATTCTCTGTGATGGCATAAAGCTTCTGTAGATCACCATCCCAGTCCAGATAAGAAGGATTTGTAACTCCTCCTGTTACTGTCAATTTTGACAGTACACCCGTCTCTTCTTCAAAAGTCAGCAGTACAATGCCCTCACCGCAGGCGCCGGGGATATTTACGGACTTCTCCGTGTAGCAACCGGATGCAAATATTATCTTATTCATTATGTTCAGCTCTCCTGTTCCAAAACACACCCAACCCCTTCAGGGACGTTCTGATCTAATGATGATGATGGCCCCCCTCATGAACATGACCATGACTGAGCTCTTCTTTAGTGGCTTTACGGATATCAACTATATCAACTTCAAAATTAAGATTCATTCCTGCTAAGGGATGATTGGCATCAATCGTCACCTTATCTTTTTCTATTTTTTTTATTTCGACGAGAGTCAATTCCCCCTCTTCATCCTCGGATTCAAATTCCATGCCCACTTCAATTGGTTCCAATTCTGCAAGTTCTTTTCTATCCACTTCCTCGACAAGATCAGGGAGAATATCTCCATAGGCATCAGCAGCATCCACTCTTACTTTCAGTGAATCCCCGATACTTTTATCATTCAGGACCTTTTCCAATCCCGGAACCAGACTATCTGTTCCATGAATATAAGCCAGAGTTTCATCCCCTTCTGTGCTGTCCAGTAGATTTCCTTCATCATCTGATAATTTATAGTGTATGGTTACAACCAGTTTATTCGCTACTTTTAATGACATTTCATTCCTCCTCAACGTTTAAGATATCATAATCATAAACGCCATCAATTAGAATCTCAGTCTGGCTTTTTTCAGAATACTTTCCGATTCTCTTTCAGCTCTTATTGGTCTTACCAGTATAATAAGTTATTATTTATCTTGTCTCTGAAGGCCATCACAGCCTATAATACTCCATCATGGATGTGAAACCGATTGTTACGAAGAGAGTCTACCAGGAAATCATTTCTCAATTTGTAGAGATGATCCGCACCGATAGAATTAAAGCCGGAGAAAAACTACCGGCCGAACGGATACTGGCAGAAATGTTTCAGGTTTCCCGGCCTTCGGTAAGAGAAGCCCTCAGGGCTATGGAAACCATCGGAATGGTTGAAATCAGAGCCGGTGGGGGTGCCTATGTGACCGACCTCAATCTGGCACCCTTTTTCAATACCTTTGCACCACTCCTCACAAAACACGAAAACTTTGAGCTGGAACTCCTTGATTTAAGAGAACTCCTGGAGATCCGCTCTGCCGAACTGGCTGCAGAACACTGCACTCCCGAAATTGCGGACTACCTGGAAGAGCCCATCCTCCGGATGGAAGCCTCCATACAAAGCGGAGACGGTGCCGAAGGTTTGGCGGGAGACCTTCTGTTTCACAAACGAATCTCTGAAAAATCCGGCAATTACATCCTGAAAAAAGCTTCGGAGTTCGTAAACTCTCTCCTGGAAATTTCCATCAAAGGAGGCCGGGCCCTGGTCCTTCAGAATAAAGGAAATGTCAGCCTCCTCTACAAAGAACACAGAAATATCTTTGACGCCATCAAGGCTAATGATCCCGCAGGGGCCCGGGAATCTATGAGCCGCCACCTGATGAATGTCAAAGAGATCTACCAGAAAAACCTTTAATCAGCTGTTCACTACTTTTCCGGGATTCAGGAGCATCTTGGGATCAAATGCCTGCTTGATCCTGTAGATCAGCTCCATCGAGTCATCTCCCATGCTTTTTTGAAGGTAAGGCCGTTTAGCAAATCCGATACCATGCTCTCCAGAAACCTTCCCACCGAACTCTTCGGCCTTGTTATACATATCTTCAAAAACAGCTTCCAGCTTCAGATTCCAGGTCTCTTCATCCAGATCGTCCTTCAGGACGTAGATATGAAGGTTCCCGTCTCCCGCATGGCCAAAACTCTTGATGCGGATATTGTGCTTTTCCTTCAGCTCATGGGTATAGAGGATAAAATCGGCCACACTCTTGCGGGGAACCACCACATCGCACTCATCCATTTCTGTGGTAGAGGCTTTGATGGCCTCCAGAAAAGCCCCCCGGGCCGACCAGATGGACTCCTGCCTCTCCTGGGTATCCGATATAAATACATCGCTGGCACCGTTGGCCAGGCAGATCTCCGCCACCGGTTCATAGGCTTTTTCGATGTCTTCCCTGCTGTTTCCGTCAAAGGTCAGAAGCAGATAGGCGTCGGCCGACTTATCGGGAAAGTGCTTTCCCAGAAATTCTTCAGAGGAAACAATAACATCCCGTTCCATAAACTCGATGGCTGTGGGTGTGCTTTTTGACTTGATGATGGTAGGAACCGTTTCAATGGCAGAGCGGATATCCCGGAAGGGAATCAGCAGACTCACGGCTACAGGGGGCAGAGGCAAAAGGCGAAGGATGGCCCGGGTCACGATTCCCAGAGTCCCCTCGGAACCGACAATCAGATCCTTGATGCTGTATCCTGAGGAGTTTTTCACCACTTTACCGCCGGTTTCAATAATACGGCCGTCAGGCAGCACCACTTCCAGGCCCCGGACAAAATCCCGGGTGACCCCGTATTTTACGGCCCTCATTCCCCCGGCATTGGTATTGATATTCCCGCCGATGGTGGCACTCTTCTCTCCCGGGTCGGGCGGATAGAACAGGTCGTGATCTTCCACATATTTGGAGATTTCCATCAGGAGTACACCCGGTTCCACCGTCAGGGTCAGGTTATCCTCATCCAGTTCGATGATCTTATTCATCTTCTGGAGGCTCAGCATGATGCCCCCGTGAATACTCACAGAACCGCCTACAAGTCCGGTTCCCTGCCCCCGGGGAGTCACAGGGATATCCCGTTCATAGGCATACTGTAAAATGGCAGAAACTTCACGGCTGCTGAGGGCTTCAATCAGGACCTCAGGATAGGCATGTATCCCCGCCAGTTCATCATGGCTGTAGTCTTCATGAATTGACGTTCCTGTAAAAACCCGGCTCTCTTCGGTCATGCCGATAAGAGCCCGGATATCCTCAGAACTTATCTTTTTGTATATTTTTGCATCTGTCGTCGTCATTTTCATTCTCTCCTTTAAACCTGCAAAACAGCGGCATCGGCCCTGGATTTAATATCTTCCAAAAGGAAGGGCAGTATCTCATACAGGTCCCCTTCAAGA
This sequence comes from Oceanispirochaeta sp., assembly GCF_027859075.1. Lineage (NCBI taxonomy): Bacteria > Pseudomonadati > Spirochaetota > Spirochaetia > Spirochaetales > Spirochaetaceae > Oceanispirochaeta > Oceanispirochaeta sp. The sequence goes on from NZ_JAQIBL010000003.1 coordinate 30,802, forward strand.
GCAATATGGGCCACCTTCATGATGGGCGCCGCCGCATCGGTATTAATGGCGATGATGAGCTCGGAAGAATTCATCCCGGCCACAAACTGTATGGCCCCGGAAACACCGCAGGTGATGATCAGTCTCGGCTTGACGGTTCTTCCCGAAAGACCGATCTGCTTGCGGGGGTCCGCCCAGCCGGCTTCAATCAGGGAACGGGTTGCCGCCAGTTGTCCTCCCAGGGAAGAAGCGAGTTCTTCCAGCATCTTAAGGTCTTCCTGTTTTTTGACACCCCGTCCGGCCACAACAATGACCTCGGCTTCTTCAATACCCACATCCAGAACCTTGGGTTTTACCTCCAGGACTTCAATCCTGGAAGACAGTTTTTCTACAGGGAGCTGTCTCTCCTCAACCACTCCCCTGACCTCTGACTCCAGAAGAGCCTCGGGAGCGGAAAAGATCTTATACCGGACCGTGGCAAACTGGGGTCTGTGAGCGGGGGTATGGATGTGTGCCATGATATTCCCGCCGAAGGCCGGCCTGATCTGATCCAGATCTGTATTCTCTTTGATATCCAGGAAAGTGCAGTCGGCGGTCAGTCCTGTTCGGAACCGGGCGGCGGTCCTCGGAGCCAGGGAGCGTCCCACAGTAGTACCTCCTACCAGACAGACAGAGGGTTTGACTTCATTAATAAAATCTTCAAAGACTGCTGTGTAGGGCTCAATCCTGAAATGCTCCAGCTCTTTCTGATCATACACAAAGACTTTATCCACACCGTAAAGCAGGGTCTGCCGGGCCATGGAAGCTATCCCGGAACCCATGCAGAGGGCATAAACAGGAGCATTCACCTTGGCCGCCAGCTCCCGGGCCTTGCCGATGAGTTCAAAGCTGACAGGATGGACTTCTCCCTCCACCTGGTCTATATAGACGGCGATGCCCTTCCAATCCTCTTTGTTCAGCGGCTTTTTCCCTGGGTGAGAGTCATCTATCTCGATCAGTTCAAAAACACCCGCAGGTCCGTTTTTCACGCAGAGACCACACATTTTACAGGCAGCGGTTATTTCAATGTAATCTTCGGAAGCTGGACCGCAGGCTATAGCAGCAAAGGGACAGAGGTCTTCCAGTGTTTGTTTATTCAAGCCTTTTGACATGCTCTGATGTATTACTAATTCTTTCATATTGCGGTCCTCCTATTGAACCAAAAGCTTTTCATCCCGGAGCTTCTCAAAAAGTCTCCGGGTCAATTCTTTAGAACTGCCGGACCATACTTCATGATCATCACGGGTTTCCGGGGGGAAGATCCTCTCCACCTGAGTGGGAGAACCTTTGAGACCATAGCGGGAGACGCCCTGATCAGGAAGGTCCTTCAGAGACAGTACAGTAATGGGTTTGCCCACTGTTTCTTTCTTTTTTACATAGGAGGGAAGCCTGGACTGGTAGATACCCTTTTCAACAGAGATAAGGCAGGGATAGAGGACTCTGGCAATTTCTACGGTATGGGGCATGTCCATCTCGACAGTGATGGATTCTTCATCCGTTTTCAGAATAGAGCGGACATTGGTTACATGAGGGATATTCAGGAACTCGGCGATTTCCGCACCCACCTGAGCGGTATCACCATCGGTGGTCTGCTTGCCGCAGATAATCAGATCGGAAGATCCTGATTTCATGATTCCCTGACTCAGGGTGTAGGCTGTAGCCAGAACATCAGAGCCGGCAAACTGCCTGTCAGAGATGAGAAAAGCCTCATCAGCGCCCATCATAAAGGCTTCCCGAAGAATCTGTTCTGCCTGGGGAGGGCCCATTGTAACAGCTCTCACCTTCCCGCCTTTGGATTCTTTCAGCCTCAAGGCTGTTTCGATGGCATATAAATCGTAAGGGTTCATCTTGGAGTCGATTCCATCTCTCTGGAGCACTCCAGTTTCAGGATCGACCTTGACTTCAGAGGTACCAGGAACCTGTTTTATACAGACTGTTATATCCATAGATTATTATTCCTTGTGTTAATCATATGATTCAGAGCCCTCATCCCGGGCATTATGAAACTATACCACAGATATCTTACTTGTCAACTGGTAAGACCACACAAAGGCATAGAAATCATAGAACCATTGAATGAAAAAAAAGCCTCAAACCCGGGGAGGATCTTTCTCTGGCAAATCAACGATAAAGGTAGTACCTTTACACGTCTCACTCATAAAGCTGAGGGTTCCATTGAATTCTTCTATGATTTTATTGGAGATTGTCAGGCCCAATCCTATATTACTCTTTGTAATTTTAGTGCTGAAGAAAGGATTTAGAATTCGCTCTTTAATGGCATCGTCAATACCGCAGCCATTGTCCTCAATTTGAGACGGTGAGGGAATTCAATTCCTGATCTAGACCTTTTCTGGGTTGTATAGCCGTTAAATTAGTATGGTAAAGATGATATTCCAGACAACGGCTATACAACAACACAGTTTCTTCCCGCGTCCTTCGCCTTATAAAGATTCCGATCTGCAGCAAGGATAGACTCTTCAAAGTCTTTATCTCTGGGTAGCATACCGGCAATTCCGAAACTCATGGTAATTGAAAAACCTTCATTTTCATAATCAAAATTCAACCCCTCAATTTCCTTTCTGATACGATCTGCTGAAAGCGCCGCCTGTGAGAGATCCATCTTTTGGAGAAGTATAAATTCTTCTCCACCCCATCGGGCCAGGCAATCCTGATCTCTCACATTCCTGCGGAGTGCAGCAGCGATTTCTTTAAGAACAAGATCCCCACAATCATGACCGTAACGGTCATTTACCTTCTTGAAGAAATCGATATCGCAAAGGGTAACGGCAAAGGACTCTCCACTCCGTTGGATCTGTTTAAATTCATACTCCATAAATTGGTTGAATCCTCTCCGGTTTTGAAGATTAGTCAAAGCATCCGTCAGGGAAAGCCTCTCCAATTCTTTCATCAGGCGCTCCTTTTCCACCATTTCGTCCATCAGATCAACTTTGAACTTGTGCATGACAGCAACATAGATGGAAAAAAGGACAAAGGTATTTCTCCAGATCAGTGAAAAAGATAAATCAACTCGTAAAGACTGGGAAATGGAATCGGCCTCCATCATGTTCCCCGTGAAGATAGGAAGGGCAGTGGCAACAAGTCCCAGAAAAATTAAAAAAACAAGAGAAATGGAAGCATATTTATGATTTTGCAATTTCATTCTTATCAAAAAAATTAGAAGCAGAAACAAGACAAGACAATTAAAAAAACCGAAAATGAGCAAGGGAGAGACATTCAGATGCTTTGAGGTTACTGCAAAGACAAGAGCCATTAGAAACAGTATTGCTTTGTAAATAATTTGTGCAGGTACCTCGAAGAAACGTCGCCACCCCACTTCAAGGAAAAGATTCCCCAGGAAAAAGCTTACAATAGTGATGACGGCAGGCATAGACAAGGATTCCGGCTGTACTAAGGGTATTATGGGAATCATAGAATATTTTAGAAAAATATAATTATAGGCGACGACTGGTAGAATCATAGATAGAAACCAGAGCATAGTCCCCTGAAACTGATTTCTAAAATGGATTTTTATTAAAAGTATTAAGATGCTATATACAATTGATATAGGTATGATTATAAAACTGAGAGTGGCATAATCAAATTGAAATTGCATGTTCACATGATAAACCATAATATTGGGAATGCAAAGTATTTCAGATCTTCAAGGTTGAAAATTCACGATCAAACGAAAGGGTAAAAAAATGATTCTACTCCATCTTTTTACTATGATATAATCCGCCTCACCGTCCGTGCATAGGCCCTGATATTCTCAAGGGGGGTATCCCTCTCCAGAAAGTCCGCTGACTGGAGCACAAAAGGAAATCCCGAGTCCATCCCAGTTTTCAGGGCGGCCTCGGTAGCCTTGATCACATCCTCCACCCTTCCATTCTGCAGCACATTGATCTGGTCCACACCTCCGGTGATGGTATAACGGCCCTTTACTGTTGCCAGGGCGTCAGCCAGAGCAGCATCACCCAGTGGGGGCGGAGAAAAAGGTTCCACCCAATCTGCTTCTGCTGCCACATAGGATTCCACCAGATTCATGATCTCACCGCAATTGTGATAAAGCGTCTTGATTCCGATCTCACGGCAGGAAGCAAAAAAACGTTTTTCATAGGGCAGGATGTACTTGTCAAACATCTCTTTACCCAGAAATCCACCGGCTACATTACCACCGACAATCATGACATCCGCTCCGGATTCTGCGATGGCCCTGGCGTATGTGGAGATCCTTTTCAGTGAAAATTCCATTAGTTCACTGAAGAAATCAGGTTCCGTCAGAAACAGACAATATAATTCTTCCAGTTCTAACAGACGAGAGGCATTATTAAACACGCCATTAGGACACCAGACACCGACAATCCCGTCTTCACCCACGGAAGCCTGGGCGGATGTCACCCTTTGTTTTACAGGATCAAAAAACTCAGAGGAACACCCCGGTTCATAGGCAACCGCCATTTTCAGGTCTTTCATCGATTTGATCGGTTTCTCGGTACAGGCATGGAGGAAAGTCCCCGGATAAGGCTCATTGACAGAGAGTTCCTGAGTCAATTCTCCATCCGGGGTCTGGATGGTATACCTGGTTTTTGTGACAGTCTCTTTCCGGGAGTCAGTTTCCTTGTGGAATTCAACTCCTTGCCGGGGCATTGCCGAAAATTCTTCCATATCAAAAAGAATACGGACAAATATATCAAGCCCCATCTCTCTCTGAAATGCGGCAACCGCTTTATCCAGAGCGGCACCGTCTAAAGGAGAAATCTCCGGATAGAGCTGCTGAATAGAGTGGCCGGGGGAGCATCAGGCAACTCCTTGTTAATTACTTTTAGAAACCTTTCACGTCCCGTCATTCTGATTCTCCTTTATTCTAATTCCGCTTAAGGCGGCAGTAAGCTGCAGATACAATCCGCCCCCAAACTGGGCACAAACCCGAAACTCTTCTTTTTGAAAATCCGGCGTCCCTCTGTTCAGCTGGGAAGCACCGCATAAAAAACCATCTTGATTAATTTGTTTTGATAATGCCCTCTCTACCAGCCGGGCACAATCAAGATATTCTTTGCCCAAGAGTCCTTCCCTGTATCCCAGTGCAAAGGCCGCTCCGATTCCGGCACAGCCGGAGGTATCTGCAAGAGTCTCAGGTTCATAAAAATACACCGGAAAAAGGCCATCCTCCTTGAAGGTATCCAAAACTGATGCGGCAACTGACTGGAAGGCTTCAATCAAATACTGACAACCCATGTCTTTCCGGGCAAGTGCAATGGTTTTCACTAAGCCTAAAAGGAACCAGCAATACGCCCTGGCCCAGTATGGTTGATAAAAGTGTCCGGAAATGGAGGATTTTTGATACACAATTCCCTCCTTCAGCACATAGGGAAGCCTGAGGCGGATCTGATCCACGGCGGTTTTCATTAAAGAGAGATCATTCAACTGTCCAGCTCGCAGAGCAAGCGGATAAGCCAGGGTATAGAACCCCTCTACAGAAACAAAATAATCCTCCAGAATCAGTCCCTCAGCATCCACTCCCCTATCCATGATCAATCCATCTGGACCCAGATGTTTCTTGCAGAATTCATCAAAAATCCTGATTCCCGGATGGTCGGGAATAAAGCGAAGAAGAGGGATGAAACAGAGGAGCTGTTCAATACCGAAAAGCTCATTTTCCCGCTTTTCACTGTGAGGTCCCGTATACTCTAAACTCCCCTTTTCACTGAAAAACCAGGAAATTTGTTTCCTGATTCCGGAAAACAGGCTTTCCGATGGCTGAACCAGCATTTGATCACTCAGCCCGTCAACAACACAACCGTAAATCCAATTGAAGGGCTGAAGTCCCCAAGGGCCGGTATGAGCTTCCAGAAGGTTTTGTTCAGAACGCGTTTCTTCTGCACCGGTTAAAAAGGCAGGGGCAAAGCAGTTCTCAAAGGGATCTCCCGTAAAAACCCAGAAGGAGGATTGAGATGAGAGACGATCAGAATCCTCCTTCAGAACCAGGCTGACCTCGATGTCTCCAGAGGGAGCATTTTTAAAATCGATATAGAATGGCTGGAACTGACAGGTATAACTGACTTCACAACGGCCCAATTCCAGGCCGGATTTCACATCCTTCAAAACCAGGCTTCCCCTGGAATGGAATTCCGAACCGGCGAAGACCCTGCACCGGCAGATGTCTTCACAATTTAGAGGTACAGGAAGTCTGAGTACCACACCCTCAGGTCCCCCCAGAGCGGCTCCGGATAATCCTTCGGAAAAGTAGGGAGTCTTATTATTGATATGCATAATGACTATCCCTGATGCGGAAAAGGATAGGGCCGTGTCCATCCCGCCTGATTGAAAGGGTCTTCGGCATTATCCGTAGCTGGAACAACTTTCTTATCCAGATGAGCTGTCCTGGAGGACTCCAGAATCCAGACACTCAGCCGGCGGTCCAGCTGGTTCAGGATCTCCGAACAGGTCTTATCAAGTATCAGATTGTTATTCTCCAGAGGATCAGCCTCTAGGTTAAAAAGGTAGGCTTCCCCATTGTAATACCGTGACAACCGCCAATTTTTCCAGGCTGCAAAAAATCCCGTATCCAAGGCTCCGAAAATGTACCTTTCCGGATTTTCAGACCCGTCAAGAATCTGACAGTCTTCTGAAGGGGATGATTCTATTCCGGCAATGCTAAAAATAGTGTTGTATACATCCGTCAGATTGACCAGACTGTCCACCTGAGTGCCGGGTGTAAAACCGGCTCCTCTGATAAGAAGAGGAACTGACACAGCCTGATCCAAAAAGTAACGTTTACCGATGAGATCATGATCTCCCAGAAAATCACCATGATCTGATGTGAAAAGAACGGTGGTTGTCTCTGCAAGACCGCTCTGATCCAGATAGTTCAAAATGAGTCCCACCGCATCATCGATCTGTTTCACAAGAGCCAGATAGTGATGACGAATGCGGAGATAGTCTTCCTGGGAAGCATCAGAATAATCCACACCATTCCAGGGCATCCTGTTGATGCGGTCTGCATCGGATTTCATCCAATCAACAGGATTCCCGACGGGAGCTTTGATTTGAGAGAGATCAACCTGATCCAGGTGTTCCGCTGGAGGATCATAAGGACAATGAGGTCCCGGAAATCCTGCAATCACCGCAAAGGACTGATCCTGGTCAAGGGCAGCCAGGTAAGATATCGTCTGATCAGCCACCCAGGTATCCACTTGATCTTCCAGAGGAATACGGCTGACGACCGCTCCTTTCTGTACCAGATAGTCTTTGTGATCCATCCCGTGATATTTGTGCATCCCTTTTGATTTAAGATAGTTCTGGTAGTCATCCTGAATATGGGTGTGCCGTTTATCTTCACTGATGATACGGTCCTGAAACCCTTCAGGACTGTCCCAGGGATAAAAGTGCATCTTACCAATGGCAGCTGTTCTATACCCTGCTTTATTCAGGATTTCCGGCCAGGACTTCATACCCAGAACCTCACGGTCCGTACGGAGCCAGGACCCGTTATTCAGAACTCCTGTCACTAAAGCATTCTGTCCTGTCAGCATGGAAGCCCTGGCGGGAACACAAAGAGGAGTGGGACTGAGGGCCCTTTTATAGTTAACACCTTCCGCAGCCAGACGGTCTAAGTGGGGAGTAGATATGGCCTTACATCCATTACAGCTGAGCGCATCAGCTCTCAGCTGATCAGGAAACAAAACCAGTATGTTCTGTTTTTTTTCCAGCATTAGAATTAACCCTTTACAGATCCGGTGGTCAGACCGGAAACCATATTCTTCTGAAGAAGAATAAAGAGAATAACCAAAGGGGCAGATGCGGCAACGGAGACAGTCATCATACCCACATAATTATGCACATATTCTCCCAGGAAACTGACGGCAATTCCGACAGGAAGGGTTCTCATGGCATCTCTTGTGATAATGACGAGAGAGAATAGAAAGTCATCCCAGGTTTTCAAGGTGGTATAGATAGCCACAGAGAGCAGACCGGGCTTAACAAGGGGAACAATAATTGTAAAAAGAGTTCTCATCCTGCTGCATCCATCAATATAGGCCGCTTCATCCAGAGAACGGGGTACCGTATTGAAATAGGCCCATAAAAACCAGATAGCAAAGGGAAGAGACAGGGTAATATCCGTGAGGATCAGCCCCGTGAATGTATTCAACAGGTGAAGCTTGGCATAGAAGGTATACAGAGAGATCAGAATGGCCACCAGGGGAAACATCTGCACGGAAAGCACAAGAAGCATGGCAACTTTCTTTCCCTTGAAGGTATACCTGGAGAAAGAGTAACCCGCCAGAATGGAGATGATAATGGTCAGTACGACAGTGATTGAAGTGACTATTAGACTGTTTTTATAATAGATCAGATACTTGGGGGTTCCCAGGATTTCAATGTAATTTGCCAATGTGACAGAGCTTGGTATAAACTCTGGAGGCAGTGTCAGCAACTGATTATTTGTTTTAAAAGATGACAGAAGCATCCAGTAAATGGGAAAGAGAACGATGACTAGCATCAGATTCACAAAGGCATATTTGGTAATATTCAAACCATGTCTATTTAAAAATTGTTTCATTCCTGGAGTCCTTAAATATAACCGGAGTTCTTCTTTTCAGAAGCTCTAATATTAATCACTGAAAAAACACTGAGAACGATCAGCCATAAGACACCGATTGCAGAACCGCTTCCTAAATCATGCTGTACGAACGCAGCGTGATAGGCTCCGACAGAAAGGGTCATGGTTTTATCCATGGGGCCGCCGCCAGTCATATTGTAGATGATCGTAAACATCTGGAAGTTGTTGATGATTGAGATGGTGATTGTCGTTACCAGCACCGTGGAAATTGAGGGGAAAATAACATGCTGCAGTACTCTCAGTCTATTACAGCCATCAATGGTAGCCGCTTCTATCAATTCTCTGGAAACGGATAATAAACCGGCAACCAGCATTGTTACCATATAAGGCAACTGGCGCCACATGACAGCCACTATCACTGTAATCATGGCCCTCTCAGGACTCTGAGTCCATAACAAATTGGAATCGCTGATCCATCCGACGCTGCTTAGCAGATAGTTTATAATACCGTACTGAGACTGGAACATCAGCGTCCAGAGCATAGCAACAGCTACAGACGGTATCGTCCAGGCAATCAGAAACAATCCCCTGTAAACTTCCCGACCCTTCAGATTAAAGCTCAAGGCTAAAGCCAGCATAAAAGCCAGCAGGAACTGTATTCCCACTTCAAAAAATACATAAAAAAAAGTATTTTTAAAATATGTGAGGATGATCCCGCTCTTGAAGAGCTTGATATAGTTATCCAACCCGTTAAAAACAGGATGGGCCATATTGTATATGGTGTGATCCATAAAACTCATTATTATTCCCTTAATAATGGGAACAAATATCACAATGGAAAAGACAAGAAATGCAGGGACCAATAAATTGATAGCGAAGATCCGGTCTCTTTTTTCTCTAGTTGAAATCATAATTACTTACCTATTTAAATCTGTTTAATTAAGACTGACAGCCAATAACCAGCCCCGGAAATAATTAATCCGGCATATTGATTTTAACATACCGGATTGAATATATTCTAATTATTCTGCATAGATTGCTTTAACTTCTTTATCCATTTCCGCAACGATTTGCTTAATGGGCTCATCTGTCAGGGCAACTTTCTGAATACCAACAGCCACTGATTCCATGGCTTCAAGGAAGCTTGGGTTTTTACAGGGCAGAGGCAGGGCATTATCAAGAATCTTTAGAAATGTTGCCATGTAAGGATCCGTTGATGCTTTGTAGAAATCAATCTGTGATGATGATTTTCGAGCTGTGTATTTGGGTAGGATTTTAGTGTAAATAGCCATCCCCTCAGGACCTGACATAAAATCAACAAATTCAGCGGCTAATTTGGGATCCTTAGAATCCTTAAAAACAACCAGATCATGTTCAACAAAAGCAGTTACACCCTTTCGACCGTTCATTCCAGGAATCTCTGCCAATCCAACTTTTTCATTGAAGGCTGCGCCTTCGGGAGCGGCTCCGCCAAAAATTGCGGGACCGGCTTCAATATCAAGGTGGAACCCCAGCTGTCCCTGTGCAAACAGGTTTCTCAGGTCCTTAATTTCGACACCCAATGGTGAAACACCTTCCTCAAAGAGGGCTCTTGTATCTTCAAAGGTTTTGATATTTTCAGCAGAGTTCAACATGACATTCCCTTTGCTGTCCACAAACTGCCCACCGTAATTCCAGAAGTAAAGGAGAAAAAAGTAACCTGTACCGGTCAGTTTTTTCGATGAAATACCCAGACCATAGATCGTATTGCCTCTGGCATCCTTACCTAAAGAAGCAATGGCTCTGGACTGTTCCTGAAGTTCCGCCCAGGTTGCGGGCGGCCCGTCGAATCCGGCTTTAGCCACAAGTTCTTTGTTGTACCATAGTCCGATGGGGCTGGGACACCAGGGAGCGGCCATGATCTGTCCATCATAGGTGGTGCCTTCCAGTGCGGCAGGAAGAAAGTCATCGATTGTGCTCTGGGGAAGCAAGTCATTTAGTGGAGCCAATACACCGGCTTTATGCAGCGCAGGAACCCATTCTGTTTTAACCTGAGCCAGATCCGGTGCACTTCCGGCAGCTGACATAATAAGAAGCTGGTCTTTCACATTGTTATAGGGAAAAGGAACATGCGTGATGGTCAGTCCCGGTTTTGTTGCAGCAAAAGCATCTGCCATGGCTTCAAAAGCCGCTTTTCCCTGACCCTCTGCGGCACCCCAGGATACAAAATCCAGATTTACAGGACCATCTGCTGCTGCAGACTTTTCTCCCTGACCGGCGGCATATAGGGATAAAGATACTAGTAATGCAAGTGACAATAACATTAGTTTTTTCATAAAATAAAATCTCCTCTCTTTATTTTTCGACATGAAGTAATTTGATTTCCATTGGCTATAAGATATAAAAATTGTAACCCTGGTTTGCCCAGCTGTCAAGTGGTAGTACCAATTTATAATCAAACCAATTCAATTCTTTTTAAAAGCAATTCCGAATGCTGATCAAGTATCAGATGGAGGGAAATTATTTCAATATTTTATTACATGGAAATACTTTAAATAGTATTCCATAAAAATGAAATTATTTCATTAAATAGCCGTCTTTCTTCTATGGATTCAGGTTTACTGGCTAAACCAGTTGACAGATGCATAAAATAGAACATAAAGTATAAGAATGGAAGACACTTTCAGCCGGATAAGCTTTAAAAAAAAGACAGAAGCTATCAGTGAGCAAATCGTCGGTCTCATTAACTCCAGGGATCTGACACGGGGAGACAAACTTCCCTCAGAGAGATACCTGTCGGAAACGATGGGTGTCAGCAGAGGAGCTCTGAGAGAAGCCCTCCGCGCTCTGGAGATGATTGGAATTATTGAAACAAAAACCGGTTCAGGCAGCTTCATCAAGGTAAATGGTCCTATCGAAAAGACCACAGACCTTTCAAAAATGATGGAAAGAGATGACAATCCCCTGAATCTGATCATTGTCCGTAAAACAATTGAACCCCTTTCGGCAAAACTGGCGGCAAAAAATGCCGGTGAATCCGAAATACTTCATCTCAAGGATTTTTATTCAGGTTATGACATACCCGCTGGGGAAAAAGAGATCAATTATGACCTGGATGGAGATTTCCACCTCTATATTGCTGAGATGTCTCAGAACAAATCCCTTTATGATGTGATGAAAGTCATTACAGACAGAATGAAGTCTGATAATTTCTGGCGCTTTGCCAAGGAAAAAACGACAGGATTACTCCATCACCTTGGTCCTCATATTGATGAGCATGAAATGCTTGTCAATGCCATTGCCAATCATGATGAGAAAGAAGCTGAGAAGGCAATGAAACAGCACCTCAGGAGTGTTGAAAAGGGACTGCTTCAGTTCTTTTAAACTTTTGACTGCTTCTTTATAGAAAAAAACCCCGCCTTCCCGGTGGGGTTTTTTATGGAGCATACAGCCTACTTCTTCACAAACTGAAAGAGTGATTCATTGGGTTCTGCCCCTATTCCTGGTTCCTGTGGAACCATAAAGAATCCTTCAGAGCAGCTCATGGTCGTATTCAGATACTTCAGATTCTTGTCGAAAATGGAGTGTTGATACTCATGGTAAACCAGATTGTTCAAAGCTGCGGCAACCTGCAGGCTGGCAGCCTGGAAAATACCTACACCAATGCTGGCATGGGGCATAACAGTCATATTGAATGCCTGACTCATCTGGCAGATATTCCACATGGATGTCAGTCCAGTTCGGCCCATCTCCGGTTGAATCACATGCATGCAAAGCTGTTCAAATCGTGGCCTATACTCATATATGGTTCTCAATTCCTCCCCTATTGCCACTTGCACTGGTACAGATCGGACCACAAGAGCCTGACCAGCTATGTCTTCAGGTTTAACCGGGGCTTCCGCCACATACAAATCAAACTGATTCAGTTTATGAATCATGGCAATCGCCTCGGCCGCGTTGAATTTCCAGTGCATGTCTATGAGAATTTTCGGCTTGGACCCCACAGCAGTTCTCAGGGCTTCCATTTCAGGCATGATGCCGTCTGCGGACACGGCGGAAGCAAATTTAAAGGCATCAAAGCCGCTATCAATCCACTTTTTTGCCAGATCGGCTCTTTTATCTATCGTGTTTTCTGGCAAACCGGAAACATAACCCGGCAGTTTCTTGTATCTTTTTGATCCCAAAAGAGCCGCAACAGGCTGCCTCAGTTCTTTTCCTTTCAGGTCCCAGAGGGCAATGTCGATTCCCGCCAGAGCATCATGATAAAAGCCGCCGAAGAAACCACGAACCCTCATGGCATCATAGAGATCTTCATAGATCATCAGTACATCCTGGGGATCCTTTCCAATCAGGAGCGGTCCCACCAGTTCTTCAATTATGGTTTTCACAATCTCCGGCGCATAGAAAGCAACACATTCACCCCAACCGACAGTGCCGTCTTCTATCGTAACCTTCACAAGAACGCTCTGATCAGTCAGGTGATAGATGCTCTTGTTCCCGGGGCGGATAAAATAGCCCTGAGGTGTCGGTTTGTTTCCATCCTCAAGAGGCCCCAGATAAGGGGTATCCCGGGGTATTGAAATAATGATCGGTTCTACCGATTTAATCATACTCACTTGCGTCTCCTTAATTATACGGTGAAATACTCTGAAATAACCTCATAGAGTTCTTCAAATGTATCATCAAATATTTTATCACTGGTAAAGCCGGGAGAGCGGCAGTAATCCGACTTGATAAAGCCTCTTTTCTTCATAACTTTCTTCTCAAAGGCAATGATCATTTCCACATTCTGCCGGATATGATTCAGAAAATAAACCAGTTCTTTATGAACTTTGAAAGCTTCCTGGCGTTTGCCATCCATATACAGGTCGTAAATGCTCCTGTACACATCAAACATGGAGGGACCGGGCATTACACCGGCGGCACCTCTATCCAGTCCTTCGATCATCTGGTATCCCGCATTGCCGACAAAGACCTCGGTTCCCGGCCGGGCCTTTTTGACAACATTGTCGATATAGAGTCCCGGGGGCTTGCACTCAATCTTGTAGTAAATGATATTGGGGCACTCTTCGTTGAGCCTAAGAAGAACATCAGGACTGATGGCCACACCGGTCTGTTCAGGGGCATATTGCACCATCACCGGGATTTTCACAGCCTTTCCAACCGCCTTCATATGCTCATACAGAGAGGCTCCACCAGGCTTTAAAAAGAATGGGGGAAGAACCATCATACAGTCGGCACCGCTGGCCTCAATGTGCTTAGCCCACTCGATAGCAACCTCTGTGGAGTGTCTTGTATTTGAAATGATACAGGGTTTACCGTGCTTCCTGGAAGATTCCACAGTCACATCAATAAGTTTTAATTCTTCTTCATAAGATAATTTATAATACTCTCCGGCAATGCCGAAGAGGGTAATCCCATGGCTGCCTTCGTCAAACATACAGCTCAGAGCAGAGGCATAATCTTCATAGTCCACCTGCCCTTTATTATTATACACAGCAGGGGCAATCGGTAAGATCCCCTTGATTTCTTTACTCATAGTGTTCTCCAAAATATTTATTCGTCACAATTGAGCGATGGTCACACCACCGTCAATATAGTAGGAAGCTCCGGTGATGTAATTGGCCCTCTGACTGGCCAGAAATACAAAGAGATCTGCGCATTCATCAGCCTGCCCCAGGCGCCCCATAGGAATTAAATCGATTAGATGCTGTTTAAATTCCGGCTCTTTCTCCAGTTTATCTCCCAGGATTTTAGTCTCAATAATTCCCGGGTTTACATTGTTCACCTGGATATTATAAGGGGCCAGCTCCACCGCCAGAGATCGGGCCAGAGCACCGATTCCACCCTTAGAGACACAGTAGGTTGTCAGGTTTGGACGGGCAATGGCTTCAACCATGGATGAATTATTTATAATCTTGCCCCTTTCTCCCCGATCCGCCATATGACGGGCACAGAGTTGAGAAACCATAAAATAGCTCTTGAGGTTGATGTCAATGACTGTATCCCAGTCGGACATGTCCATATCCAGGAATTTTTTATGATAGGAAATCCCTGCATTGTTGATGAGGATATCAATGTGGCCCAATTTCTCAATGGTGAAATCCACAAGATTCCTGACTTCCTCTTCCTGACTGACATTAGCCTTGAAGACCTCGGATTTCAAACCCATTCCTGTAAATTTATCTTTGAGTCGAAGAACTTCCTTGTCATTACTGTTGTAATTCAAACAGGTATGAACCCCTTCTGCGGCTAAACCTTCTGCAATAGCAGAACCGATTCCTCCGCTGGCCCCTGTAATGAGAGCCGTTTTACCTTTCAGTTTTAAATCCATTCGGACCTCCAGATCTCCCTCTCCAGCCAATGGAATATTTGGGAGATCTTTGAATTATCATTATCTTATTTCATCTTATAGCCAACCATTGGTTAGACCAATTAAATATACATTGTCTTTGTGGACTTGTCAACAATTGGTAGAACCACTTTACAGATTTGCCGGTATAGAAAGATCAAACGATAGTAATAATTGCTTTTATGATGAGATATAAATAGAGAAAAGAGAATGGGAATAATTTGGATGAAAAACAAAAGGCCTATGACTGGTTCAGCTACAGAAGAATCTGGTAAAGGGGAGGAAGCCCCCCCCTTTTTTAATATTCACAGTGTAAACTTATCTCTTAACCCGACCCGTAGTGCTTCCGTTCTTCAAGGCCGTCACTTCTTCATAACTGGAGTAATTGAAATCTCCTTCAATGGAGTGGCAGAGGCAGGAAGAAGCAACTGCGAATTCCAGTGCATCCCCGGGAGAATCTTTGAACTCTCCACTGAGTCCATAAATCAAACCTGCAGAAAAGGAGTCTCCCCCGCCCAGGCGGTCTACTATGTTGCGAATCTCATAGGGTTTGTACCCATCCCCATCCATGGGGGCGAAATGGGCAGAGCCGTCTTTGCATGTATAGAGCATGGCTCCCCAGTTGTTATGATTGGCAGAGATGCTTTCTCTCAGTGTGATCGCTACATGGCTGACATGGGAAAACTGCTGTTGAATCTGCCTGGCTACATCTGGATACCGGTTGATATCCAGATCTCCTGCTTCCACATCAGTGTCTCCCGCTTGGATGCCAAGAACATCATGGGCATCTTCTTCATTTCCGATGACAACATCCACGTATTTCAAAAGACGGCGCATGGTTTTTTCTGCCAGATCCCTGGAATTGGTCCCGGCCTCCCAGTTCCATAATTTTTTTCTGAAGTTCAAGTCACAAGAGACAGTCACACCGGCGTCCTTTGCATGTCTCGCCGCCAGAATGGAAGCTTCGGCAGCTTCTCTGGAGATGGCCTGGGTAATACCGCTGATATGAAACCATTTGGCATCGGCGAATATATTTTTCCAGTCGTAAGAATCTCCTGGAGTAAGGGAAACAGAAGAGTCGGCTCTGTCATAAATAACCTGGCTGGGTCTCTGGTTGGCTCCCGTTTCCATGAAATACAGACCGAGACGGCCCTTGTCGGTCCTGAGGATGTAGGATGTGTCTACACCAAAACGTCTCACTGAATCTTCACAGGCATCGGCGATGCTATGTTTGGGAAGTGCTGTTACATACCGGGTTTGGCAGCCGAGCAGCTGGAGGGAGACAACAACGCTGGATTCAGCCCCGGCAAAGGTGACATTCAGATTTCCAGGCATAGTCTGCCTGAACCGTCTGTTGTTATCCGGAGAAAAACGTCCCATGATTTCTCCATAGCTTACGATAACGTCTTTCATCCTCTTACCTCTCTTGTGATTTTGACCGCCTCCCGGGCATTGGCAGCGATGCCGGTCCAGTCTTTTTTATCTATCATTCCAGGAGGAGCAATCCAGGAACCACCGATTGCCAGGATCTCCGGGCGTTCAAGCCAGGAAGCCATATTCCCCGCATTCACTCCTCCCAGGGGAATATATTGCAAATCAAGAAATCCATAGGGTCCATTGAGGGCTTTCAGATAATTAATGCCGCCCAGCTGCTCCGCCGGGAATATTTTTAAGACCTGACATCCCTTTGATACAGCCGTCTCAACATCTGATGCGGTACTGATTCCGGGGCCGAAAGGAAACTGTCTCTCCAGGGCTCCGTCGATCACATCGGGATTACACCCGGGGGCCACTGCAAAAAGAGCCCTTCTTTTAATAATCTCATCAAGCTGAGACGCCTGAAGGACCGTTCCTACCCCGGCATTCATTTCCGGTACTTCCTTTGTTATCCTTTCAAGAGCATTCAGGGCACACTCTGTCCGCAAGGTCAGCTCCATGGCTCTGATTCCTTCATCAACAAGGAGCCTGGCCAGAGGAACAGCCTGATCGGCATCATTGATTGTAATCACAGCGATAACACCTGACGCAAAAAGTTTCCCCTTCAATTCTGATGTAAATATAGTTTTCATAATAAAACCTCCCTTTCTGTAAGATCACTATAGACATACAACAAAAACCTGTCAATAATATGAGACATCAGTCTCTCTGAGAGAGACACAAATAGGATTGGATAAAATAATGGAAACGTCCCAGACCATAGAAAAGACAATGCTCCTGCTGCAGACACTTGCAGAAAATGAACGAAGTACAGCCGCAGAAGTAACCAGGGCTCTGGAAGTACATAGAAGCACCACCTATCGGATGCTGAAATCTCTGGTTCAGCTGGGGTTTGTGGACCATCAGGAGGAGAGCGGTTTCTATAGTCTATCCTCAAAAATGGGAGACCTTCTCCACCCAAAATCCTCCTACACCTGGCTGTCAGAGATTGTGAGTCCATACATGGAAGAGTTCCACAGCAAGGTGAATGAAACACTGCATCTGGCAGTTCTTAAAAATAATGAGCTTTGCTATCTGAATAAATGGGAATCGAGTCGTAGCCTCAGAGTCGTCATCCAATCAAAAGCAGGTGGTTTTGCTCCTCTGCACTGCACAGGCTTAGGAAAAATGCTTCTATCAGGGCTGGATAGCCAGGAATTGAAGGAAATCCTTCCCAGGCTTACATTGATACGGTTCACAAAAAATACGATTTCAGAATTGGATACTTTTAGACATGAACTGCTGACGATTCAGAAAAGAGGCACATCTTATGATAATGAGGAACACGAGGAGGGTGTTTGCTGTATTTCAGTTCCTCTGGTCGATAAAGAGGGGAAAACAGTTGCAGCCATCAGCATCACCGTTCCTGGTGTTCGATTTACCCAGAAAAGGAAGGCAGAATTACTTGATGAAATCACATCTATAGGACATAAGATATCGAAAGATATCTGCAACCTGGAAAAGAATTGATAGTAAACATGATAAGATCTGAATCAATACACAGCGGTACTTTAAGTCCTGCATCCAGGATGTAAAAAAATAGTAGTTGAGGAAAGTGACTGGGTCATGATTTTCACCGGAATGTCAACTATAAAGAAGTCCTTTGTGTATTTTGTGATTTCAAAAATAATTCTTTTTCTCCCTGTAATTGACAGGCAAACCACCTGTAATCTGTTTAAAAGATCTTGCCTTCAAATGGAGTCTGTATCCCGTTTCTGAATTATTGCAAAGCGAACCCGAGACTGTTATTCAAAAAGTACAGATGCTATGTAATGAAACCAAAGGTTTACCATACATCCTGAGTGGTGGTTACGAAATTCCAGCAGCAGTATCTGATGAGGTCTTTCAAGCTTTTTGCAATGCTACAGGGAAATAATGATATTCTATAAAAACGGTTATTCATTGTGTGCCATGCCGGTATGACACACATTGATTAGAACATCAGGACCACTTCAAAAGCCTGTCCAGAATTGTCTTCTGCATCCCCCTGTCCGATTCAGAAATACAGAGATAGATCCCTTTGGGAGACATCTGGGAAATAAACTCTTCCAGTTCGGACAGCTCCAGATCCACGATGACACCCTTGCCGGCGTTCTGAATCTTCTTGATCAGAGGCAGCCACTGCATAATGGGTTTTTCATTACCGACACCTTGAACCCATTGGATGGCATTGATCTCATCCAACTCTAGGATAGAGTCAATATGGTTAGCAACACCCTTCCCGTCCAGATGGAAGATATTGTGCTCGAAGTGTTTCACTTCCCTCTTGATATATGGCAATGAGAACTCATCAAAACTAGGCTTTGAGATCATGGACCCCAAGTCACAGCTTGGGATATGCATGGTCTTGAAAGAGGGAATATTCATCCAGGAAACGGAGAGCTGTTTCTTCGCTTTCAATTTCCTGTGCATCATATCCATGATGCCCACAAAGGGCTTGTAACAGTTTTCAATCATCCTGTGCAGCCTGTCAGGATCATCGTACATATCCATGCATAATCCCGTTGTCCCTCTCAGAGCATCCAGACAGTCAAGGCTGGGGTGCATGTCGGTGTATCCCACCATGTATCTGTTTTCACACCTTTCCAGGGAATGATCAGTCAGCTCCATGAGCTTTGCCAGAGACTCGTTGTCCTCATCAAATTTGATCTTATCTGCATCCCCCTGGGAATGAAGGATGGGATGGACCCAGGAGGTAACATCCCCAAACTCAATTTCTCCCCCCAGCATGGCAGCATAGACATTAGGTCCAAGATTCGGCCAATAAACCGGGAAAGTTTCTCCCAGACAAGGTCCATCCAATGAAGCTTCAAAATGCTTGATCTGATATTCAACATCGTACCACCGGTCTTTGAGGCTCTTCCAGTTCTCCGTATCTTCAACAGTTTCGTATTCTTGATTATGAGCCGTAAATCGAACGGGTACCCGGTCTATTATTTCGCATTCATACCAGGCATAAATCCTTTTCATAGACTCTACAAAGTCCGGTTTATATTCCAGGTCCAGATCATAAAAATCCTGATTCATAAAAAATCTCCTATGCCTTGATTTTCTGTTTTTTAGAGAGGATATCAATGGAAACAGCCAGCAGCAGGACAAGTCCTTTCACGACCCGCTGCCAGTACTCGCTGATATTCAGCATCAGCATTCCATTGGCGAGAACACCCATAAACAGAACACCTATGATAACCTTGAAGAGTTTCCCTTCTCCACCGCTGACACTGACACCACCCAATACAACCGCCGTAATGATATCCATTTCGTATCCGTCTCCGGCACTGGGCTGACCACTGTTGACACGGGACATAAGGACAAGTCCTGACATGGCTGCCAGAAAGGCTTCCAGCATATAGACCTTATAGATGACAGCCTTGATGTTGACCCCGGAGAGTCTGGTAGCTTCCTCATTCCCACCGATTCCATACACACAGCGTCCAAAGACCGTTTTATTGAGAAGAATAATACCGGCAATGAAAAAGAACACCATTATGATGACAGACACGGGGATTCCCAAAAGATTTCCCTGGCCCAGAAACTTGAAAGAGACAGGCAAACCATAGACAGGCATTCCCCCGCAGATGAGGTATATGGCCCCTCGGAGAGTGGTCATCATAGCCAGGGTCGTGATGAGGGGGGGTATGGTGACATAATTGATGAAAGTCGCAATCACGGCACCGATACCAAGGGCAATAATGAAAGTAATAAGCAGAGCCAGTAGTATGGGAACTCCACTACTGAGCATCAGGGCACAGGAAACGGCTGATAATCCAATGACAGACCCCACGGAGAGGTCAATCCCTCCGGTCAGGATCACCGTGGTCATACCGACGGCGCAGATTCCGGTAATTGAGATTTGCCTGAGTATATTGAGCATATTATTGGTGCTTAAAAAATTTTCCGACCTGATTGAAAAAAAGGTAAACATAAGCAAAAGGGATAGCAATATCCCCACACTGGACCAATCTATATTCTTTTTATTAATATTTTGCATTTTCCACCTCCCTGGCAACCGATGCTAATTCCAGGATCTTTTCCTGTGTTGTTTCTTCTTTAGATAATTCACCGGTGATTTTTCCGCCGGCCATGACGAGGATTCTGTCACTCATACCAATCAGTTCAGGCATTTCGGAAGAGATCATAATGATGACTTTTCCCATGAGAGCAAGTTCATTGATCAGGTTGTAAATCTCCTGCTTGGCACCTACATCAATTCCCCTGGTGGGTTCATCAAAAATCAGGATTTTGCTCTCCATAAGAAGCCATTTAGCCAGCACAACCTTCTGTTGGTTTCCCCCGGACAGGTTTTTGACAAGTTGATCGCTGGAGGGTGTTTTTATTTTAAGAGACCGGATCTGTTCAGCACTGAGTTTGTTCTCTTTTGCATCAGAGATGATGCCCAGGGTTCCAGTCAGATTCTTCATATAGGCAAAGGAGATATTCTCTTTTATATTCATATGCAGCAAGGTACCCTGCTGTTTTCTATCCTCGGGAATCAAGCCGATCCCGTTCTGTACACCGTCTTTTGGAGAGTGAATCCCCACCTTCTTTCCATCGATCAGGATCTCACCGCTGGTCAGACGATCGGCTCCGAAGAGGACTCTAGCCACTTCGGTTCTCCCTGCTCCCACCAGACCGGCAAAACCCAGTTTCTCACCCTTAAATGCAGAGAAAGAAACATCCTTCAAAACAGAAGTATTCAGGTTTTTAACCTCAAGGACTTTTTCTCCTCTCTCCATTTCGATCTGCGGAAAAGAATGATCCAGATCCCGGTTCACCATCAGCTTGATCAGCTCATTTTTATTTGTATCTTTCACAAGGGATGTAGAAATGTACTCACCGTCTCTGAAAACGGAAACCTTGTCACAGATTTCAAAGATCTCTTCCAGTCTATGAGAAATGTATATGATGGCGATGCCGTCAATTTTCAGTTTTTCAACAATCCGGAATAAGTATTCAAGTTCATTGTTGGTCAGAGGGGCAGAGGGTTCATCCATGATCATGATTTTGACTGTTCTGGAAACAGATTTTGCAATCTCCACCAGCTGCTGGTATCCAACAGTCAAATCTTTGACCAGCATTTTGGGATCGATCAGAACACCAAGACTGTCCAGGACTTTTTTTGATTTCTTTTCTATGGATTTATAATCGATAAATCCTCTTTTTTTGTCATATCGATTGTAATAAATGTTCTCTGCAACAGAGAGATGATCAAATAGATTAAACTCCTGGTAGATGGCAGTGATTCCCAGGTGCAGCCTCTCTGCAGGGCTGCTGTCTTTCAGCTTCTGCCCCTCAAAATAGACATCCCCTGAAGTGGCTTCGATAGCACCTGTAATTATTTTTATAAATGTAGATTTCCCGGCTCCATTCTCTCCCACAATGGCATGAACTTCACCTTCTCTGAACCCCAGGGAAACACCCTTCAGCGCAACAACTCCGGGGTACTCTTTTCTAATCCCTTTGAGCTCTAATAAATAGTCATCCATGCTTTGTCCTTTCATACGATCAATTATAAAAAGAGAGAGAGAGGATAGAGCCCGGGGAAGGGATCACTCCTGCTCTCTTCATTACAGATTATTTGATGTATTCGCCGATATTGGCATCAGTTACAATTTTCATGTCAATGAGGATTTTTTCTTTTATAGGTCCGTCAGCAAGAACTTTCATTGCAATTTCAAGGGCGTCCCGGCCCAGTTTTGCAGGCTGAATATCGACAGTTCCCTGATACATGGTATCTCCGGCAATAAGCTCAAGGGCCTGGGGAAGTGCATCCAGACCTGTGATACAGGTATTGTTAATAGTATGATTTTTACGGGCCAGACAGGCTTCGTACACACCAAGGGCAGATGAATCATTGATTCCCAGGAAGATAGCTACATTTGGATTGGCAGTCAGAGCAGTTTCGGCCACTTTATAACCCGTATCTGCATCGGCAGCATCCTGCTCAAATACGTAGTCAAACTTTGCAGAACCTGTATATGTTTCTTCCATTCCGGCTTTCAGACCGTCACCGCGATCTATTAGGGAGGCAATCACATCATAGCGGATGACAACAACTTCGATTTCACCTTTCTTATTGAGAACATCTGAAATTGTTCCAGCAGCTTCTTTCTCATTGAGCCACTGTCCGGCAATGATCCCGCCATTGTACCCAAAGTCATATTCACTTGTACCGATAAAAGCAGAAGATCCCTTGACTGTCTGATTAATACCGATAACTGGAATGCCCTGAGCCTGTGCATTTGCAACGGCGTCTTCGGGTGCTTTTTCATCTACAGGGCTGATGAGAATAACATCAACCTGCTGGGCAATAAAGTTTTCAATATGAGCCACATGCTTGGAAGCATCAGCTGCCGCATCGGCGACTATAAGATCAATCCCCATATCTTTCGCGGCAACTTTCATGCCTTCCACAACGGATACGAAATAGGCATTTTCCATGCTCTGAACGGTATAACCGATCTTCAGTTTTTTCTCACCCGAAGCAGATGCATCAGACTGTCCATTTGCCATAACACTGAAAGTCATAAGGGTACATAATAAAACCAATAGTAATTTTCTCATTTAAAAGTCCTCCTGATATTTATCATTGACTGAGACTGTTCCCGGGATTAATCCGGCGCCGGATTAGTCCAAAAAATCATAAATCAGTACAAGATCTATGAAGACTTTAGCACCCAAATTTTCAAACGTGAATACAATATGAATCTATAATCTTTAAATATGATCTGATTTACCGGACAGTTTTAATATATCCCGAGGGAGTCATTCCGGTTTGCTTTTTAAAGGCTGATGAGAAATAGGTCGGATTATTGTACCCCACCATATAGCTGATCTCATAACTGCGGTAATTAGTATTGGACAGCAGAGTTTTGGCTTTTTCAATTCTGAAGTCTGTCAGATAATCAGTAAAACTCGAACCTGCAGCCTCTTTGAAAACAATGCTGAAATAGCTTTTACTCAACCCGACCTCTGAGGCCACCATATTGATCCTCAGCTCCGGATTTGTATAGTTTTCCTCAATGAAGGTGAAGGCGTTGATCATCAGCTGATCCAGGGAGTGGTCACTTTTCAGATTAAGAAACTCTGAGAGAGGACAGAGTTTCTCCTTGAGAAGATCCAGGCTCTCAGAACAGGTTTCTGCTGCCAGGATTTTATCAAGAAGATCCTTACTATCTCCCATTACATCCGCAGTATGTATGGACAGTTTCAATGCTTCACGTTCTATAGCAGCAAATATTTTGCTCAAAGTAAAAATAAATACGATTCTGGCTTTCTGACCGCAATTCCGGATACAAAGCCCGTACTCATCCATACACTGTGGCACAGCTTTAAAATTTCCCAGCATTGTCAGCTGGGCCAGTTTATCCGCAGCCGCTTCTGACCTGAAATCATACCCGTCACTCTCTGCTTTAAAATCACTCAGATAAAGGTCTCTTTTGGGTCCATGTATAAAAAACAAATCTTCAACCCGGAGAGCCTCCTGGTAGGACTGTGACAAGTTGAGAAATTGATTGACCGTACTTCCATTTTCAAAGAACAGAGATGACCCGTTTAAATCGGAGAAATCATCCAGCAGATTCTTTTTAACCTGGTCCAAATTCTCTTTAAGAGTCACTCGGCTTTCAGAGATGGAGAGGATCAGGATTTTTCCAAAGTGAGAAAGAATTTCAATTCCCGGAACCGGTTTTTTGTGAAGGGCCTGGCGGATCTGATTCAGATTCTCTGACCTTGTCCTGATTATTGTGACAGAAAAAGCCTTGTACTTTTCAACAGGAAGAAGAGTCTTATACTCCCGAAGCAGATCAGGATACCCCGGAATACCCGATAGAACCTGATTGTACATACTGATTGTATCATGACTCCTCTTTTCATCCTCAAGCCTGTCAATACTGCTGATTTTCCGGGACATATGACTCTTCAGATCCTTGTCCTTCACAATTTTCTGCATAACAGATTCAAGGCTCTCCAGATTGATGGGTTTTAGAATATAATCTTCCGCACCCTGTTTTATGGCCTTATGGGCATAAGAAAAATCATCATGGGCACTGATGATGACAGTGGCGATTTCAGAATCAAAGTTTTTCACCTTGCTGATCAGTTCCAGGCCATCCAGGTGGGGCATTCTGATATCCGTCAAAAGGATATCCGGGTGAAATGTTTTCACAGCATCCAATGCGATCTTCCCATCATCTGCCGTAGCCGCAATCTCAATGCCCAGCCGAACCCAGTCAAAATTCTCAGATAACCCCCGTAACAGGATTTCATCATCATCGGCAATAACTATTGTATACAAATCAAAGATCTCCCCTGATTCTCAAAGTGATTTTTGTTCCTTCTCCGATCTGGCTCTCTATACCCAGGGAGCACTTGTCCTTAAAAAAAAGAGACAGCCTCTCCTTCACATTCTTAAACCCGTAAGAACTTAAATCGTCCTGGTCGTCCATCACCGGATCGCCTCCACACAGTGGTTCCAGCTGTTCAGGACTCATCCCGGCACCGTTGTCAGAGATGATGATGACCACATCTTTCTTTTCTTCATAACCGTATATATGGATGAACCCGCCCTCCTGGAGGTTTTTGATGCCATGGTAGATGGCATTCTCCACCAGAGGCTGCAAAATAAGCTTGGGAAGGGGCTGGGTCATTATATCATCGGGAAGATCTATCTCATAGGACAATTTGTTCTTGTACCGCAACTGCTGGATAGTCAGATAACTGGTAACATTCTCAATCTCCTGCTGCAGACTGATGATGTCTTTTCCTTTGCTTAGACCGGTTCTAAGAAAGACTGTCAACGCCTGAATCATCCTGATAGAATCCTCAGACTCTTTCATCCTGATAAGCCAGATGATGGAATCCAGGGTATTATACAGAAAGTGAGGGTTGATCTGAGCCTGAAGCAGCATCAATTCATACTGTTTCAGCTTATTCTGCTCCTCATAGATTTTATCCATTAGTTTGGTAATATCAAAGATCATTTTATTGAAATCTCTACCCAGGACTCCGATTTCATCCTCCGCCGAATTGTGGACCCTGGCCGAGAAATCGCCTTTTCGAACCAGCGCCATTGTCTGGGAGAGTTCTATGATCGGATTTGTGAGAGACCTCGAAACACGGTAAGCCATAAGAGAGGAAATTAATATCAGTACCAGCAAAATAAAAAAAGAGAATACCAGGATGATGATCAGATTCTTAAACAGGCTTTTCTTGGACACGGTGCTGCAGTAGATCCAGTCGCTGATTGTTGAGCGTTTATAGGCAGTGATGGATGATCTCCCCTCCTTGATATTAATTTTTCCTGCACCTGCTGCGGTATCCCAATATTTGATTCCCGGACGGCTGACACGGACAAGTTCGGGAAGAAGATCTTTTTCCTGATAGCGGCTGATCCCTGTTTTTTCGAAGACATAGGTATCCTCTTCATCCACCAGATACAAAGTGGAGAATTTCTCCTCTTCAGATTGGTTCAGATGAGAAGGAAGCCTGATGTCCACAACGATAAGACCCAGAACTTCCTTATTCAGGACTTGTCGGATAGGAATGAGAAGAGGAACATGATTCTCGGGAAGGGTTTCTACCACAAGAGATCCTGACTGGGGACGGTACCAACTGAAACGACTCTGTTTTCTGCCATTCCTGTACCACTCTTCCTCTTTAAATGCACTGTCTATGAACATCTTATCCGCACTCTTAAAGAGCCCTCCGTTTTCAGCAATGATGTAGACTTCAATCATATTGGATGTATATTGGAGCATTTGAGTCAGTTCAGAGTTCAAAATGGTTTCATCCAGGTACTGTTCAGTCGGACTGTCATAGGTATGAGACAGGATTTCATTGATCAATGGATTTCTGCTGATGGTGTTTCCGATTTGATAGGCATCTTCCAGGAGAAGATCCATTTCAGTGGAAACCTGTTCTATCATTGAAACTGTATCAACTCTCAGACCGCGGACTGTATTGTTCAATAGATAAATACACAAAGGGATTCCGAAAAGTAAAATAGGGATGATAGAGAAGGCTGAAAAATACTTTAAAACCCTGTTCGCCAGCTTTGAGATTTTAAAGTGCCTGGAGACTCTTCCCATTTTCATGGTATCAGATCCCGGGCATTCTCTGCTGAAATGAAAGTGCTCTTCAGAACTATAGAATCAAAATCACTCTTATTCTCTATATGCTTCCGAATCATACTGAAAAGAGGGGAAATACCGTCTTCTCTATAAACCGTTCCGTAATAGGAAGTGGATAAAATGGCTTTGGCTGCATCCGTTGATCCGCCAATTGAAATAATGGGAATCTTATACCCTACTTCCAGCAAGGCATCCTGGACCCCCAGTCCTAGCCGGTCATTATGGGCAAAAATGGCATCAATGGAAGAACCGTATTTTTCCAGGGCTTCCCTCATATCGCTGTAGGCTTCTATTCGAGTGCCGCAATTTTCAATGACTGCGGCTATGTACAGATTTTCATACAATCCTAGCCCCTGCCGGAATCCCAAAGCCAGATCTCTTGTAACAGAAGAGAGAATCGGTCCCTGAATCTCAAGGATCTGAGTGGATTCTCCCATAGAAAGGGTTGAAAATGCTTCTGAGACAAGCGCCCCTTCTTTAACATGATCACAGGCAATAATACTGCTGAGAGATCCTGTATTATGGACCCTTGTCGTAGAATTCATAAGAATGGTCCCGACTCCCCTCTTATGAGACTGATCTATCTGATCCTCTAATCCTAGGGAGGTCACAGGAGAGATGATCAGGAAATCCGGGTCTCTTTCCAGAAGGGTAGTAATACCTCTTATCTGTCCTTTAAGGCTGTTTTCACTCCCTTCAAAAATAAATTGATATCCCGAATCTGCGGCGAATCGACTCATTTCATTGATGATACCGATACAAAGAGAACTGTCACGATTTTCAATTGAGAGGGCGATGAGGGGTGGAGCGCTTACCTCTACGGACATTCTGGTACAGCCTGTGAATAGAACCAGGAGGCATAAGACTGTGATTTTCAGTTTCAAAGAAGATTCACCTGCTCCACTAGTAATTTGAATGTATTTTACCATGGATTAAAACATCCTTGGAATCCTTGATAAACTCCTGAAGAGATCGGGGATTCCTTCCCAGAAGTATTTGTGAGGTAGGAGTAGTTACATCCCCCCGTCCCAGGCGGACTACAGTATAAAGGACCAGCATCACAAGAATCATTCCCAGCTTTCTACTCTTTTTCAGATGATAAGAGATAAAATGAATAGGACCGGGACTGATGAAATGGATAGGCTGACCCAGTTCATTGGAGAGATGCTCTGCGATTTCTCTGTGAGAGTAGCTGAGCATCCCGGTGATTGTATATGCTTTACCGATATGTCCGGTCTGCACAAAGATCCGAGCAGCGATTTCCCCGATATCACGAACATCGATGAAGTTGGTTTTCCCCTCCCCGGAAGGCACAAAAAGACACTTTTCATCCCGGATTTCAAGAAGATGAGTGGTCGTCAGATTCTGCATAAAGAAACTGGGACGGAGGATCGTATAAGGGATCTCAAGGGACATCAGATACTGCTCCACCTTGTGATGGGGAATTATTTTATTCCCTTCTGCCCCCTGTACAGAGAGAAAAACCACCTGCCTGACATTCCGGGACTTCAAATGATTCAAAAAGGGAAGCATATCCCTTTTGATATGGGAGATATGAGGAGGTCTCATCAGAAAGACCCTGTCCACACCTTCCAGACAGGGTTCCCAGGTAGTCTGATCAGTAAAATCAAAGGACCGCCACTCCACCCCTTCCCGGGCTTCTGGATTTTTAAAAAGGGATTTTCCGCCGATGACAGAAACTCCGCTTTTCAGGAGATATTTGACTACTTCAGAACCTACATTCCCCGTCGCACCTGTGACGAATATTTTAAAGTTCATTTCTCTTCTCAACCCTCAAAGATCTTCACTAAAGATAAAAGCAATTTAATTGTAAACTTTGTCACAGATATGAAAAAAGATCACTTTAAATCACAGCTGTCCAAGATAATTTGAAAGGGGTTTTATAAAGCCGAAATCCAATATATATTAATGGTGACTAAACGCATACATATAAAGGAAATCGGCTATGAGTCATCAGAATACAACTTTTCAGCAACTTCTTCAATTAATAACGAGACATGATTTTGAAAAATGGGTAAAGAAGCACCGCGGAGAGGCCTACACCAAGGGATTCAGTTGTTGGAGTCATTTTACTTCGATGCTATTTGGGCAGTTAAGTTCACAAAAAGGTTTGAGGGGAATTGAATCAGGTTTATCCATGAATAAAAATAATTTTTATCATCTAGGAATAGGCGCGGTAAAACGCTCAACGCTCTCATATGCTAATAATAACAGGCCACATGAAATCTATCAGGATTTATTTTATTCCTTACTTGGCAGACTGCATAACAATAAGAAAAAGCATAAATTTAAATTCAAAAACCCTCTCTACAGTATTGATGCATCAACCATTGATCTATGCCTGAATATATTTCCATGGGCGAACTTCAGACAGAATAAAGGTGGGATTAAGTTGCATGTCAAACTGGATCATTCCGGTTATATCCCTTCCTTTGTCTCTGTTACAGATGCCAAAGTGCATGAGATGAATGCAATACGAGAAATGCCAAGGAAAAAAGGAGACATTTTTGTATTTGATAGAGGCTATAACGATTACAAAGAGTTTTCAAAGTATTGTAAGGAAGGGATTTACTTTGTTACAAGGATAAAACGGAATGCAGCATATCAGGTGTTAAAAGAATGTGATGTTAATAAATATGAGAATATTGGATTTGATAAATACATCAAGATGACCGGAATAAAAACAGGGAAGGAGTGTACTCAGAGATTGAGAATCGTGGAAAGCTTTGATCCTGATACAGACAATACCATAGTACTTTTGACAAATCATTTTTCCTGGTCTCCTGAAACAATTGCTGGGAT
>NZ_JAQIBL010000004.1 GCF_027859075.1 Oceanispirochaeta sp.
AAAGAATTTTCCATAGCGTCACTTCCCAACAGAACCGAGTTACTGCAGGAAGCTAGGGCACTTTTGGAAAAAAGTGCAGCCACCAGGGATGATGATGACCAGGAAGATGTGATCCTCAAGTCCAGACTCCTGGATGCCGGTCTGAAAAGAACAATATTGGATACTCCCGGAGAGTATCCTCTCCATTCCTATGGAAGCCGTTCAGAAGAAGAGCTTTTTTACAAAAACTTTTGTTTGAAGAATCAGCTGTACATAAATATCTGCACTTTCTGCCGAAAGTGTGATTTCTCGATAGGGGATACACAGGGACTCTGCAGTTCCAGCCTCACCATCAGGAAGGGGCAGAAAAACAGATATGTCAGGTTGAACCGTCAATACCAGATGCTGAAAGAAAAGTATGCTTCCGGCCGTTATCTTCTGACGGATACCGTGAATCCTGAAAGAGATAAAAGATATTAGAACCGACAATCTTCAGAGGGACCATCTTCTGAAGAATCGTCTGTTTTCCAGGATTTTTTTCAACTGTCCTCTTCATTTCTCTCCGGATGGTCCCTCTGGGATGATGTAGCCGACTATATTTGCATTTTTTGGGATATGAAAAATCCCGGGTCTTTAAGATCCCTTTTTTACTTGGACAATACTATCCGGCATGAATGGCAGCAGAAAAAAAGTCCTTCTCTCCATGCTGTCTTTGAATTGTTTACCGACTGCCTCAGCGGCAGAGACCGAATGCTGAGTGCCACCGCCGGAGATCTGAAAAAAGGACCCGCCCGATGGATTGATATGGATAGGAGTGAATTGAAAAATCAATGCATAAAGCTGTATGCAAGATTGAATCTGATGATTCAATATCTGGGTATTATGCATGAAAGGAATGAATTATCAGCTGAAAACTGGGATTTCCCCAGACCGCTATATAATTTTGTAAGTTTAAAAGAGGACAATAAGAGTAAATAGTTGTACAGTTATAGTACTGATAAAAAACGGGAGGATTTTTTCGTGAGAACCCTTGGAAGAACCAGTGAGTCCCATCGTGTATTTCATTTAGGACCAGAATGTTATGTCTTGTATCTGGGCAGTGACCGGGATGATGATGACCCTTTTTTACGCATCGGTAATTCACCGGACTTGCCGGAGGTCTTGCATAAAATCACATCCAGGATTGTTCTGACCTCCTCCTACACAGGAAATCCCTTTCTTGAAGTTGAGTATGCCAGACATCATAAACTCTCCTATTTGGGAGATGTGGATGTCATCGAACATTTCCGAAAGTTTTTCCAGGGACTTCATCTCCCTGCCAGAGAATTCAATGATTACAGGCAGGTTAAAACAAGAGAAAACAGGCATAACCTTTATTTCTATAATAATGGAAACATTCACCTTAATTTTGATGACACCCTCCTTTTTGATCTCCATAAGAGAGAGCAGACAGATCTGCACAGCAACCAGAAATGTGACCGCATCAAGGCCTTGCTACTGAAAAATCCTCTTCGTTATACCCGGGAGGAATTGAATAAATCGGGTTTCTTTATAAGTGAAAATGGAAAATTTTACCTGATTCATAAAAACTGGATATCTTTAGACATGGAGGATCAGTATTTTGCTGCCCTCGCTTCCCAGGGGATAGATCCTGATGAAGTCAACACCGTATTTACCCACATTCCAGAAGAGAGCATGAATAATTCTGAAAGAGACGCTCTTGTTCAGATCATAAAAAGAAGATCTCTCCGTAAAAAAGAAATTTTTGTCCTGACGACCAGGGAAGACATAACGGATCATCTTCTCCATCTTTTTCCAGAAGGATCCAATACCTCGGCAGTTCAGCCTTTCCTGATGGAATCGGGTCAAATCCTGAATAGGGATGGAATGACCGCCGAAGCCAGAGATGGAACGCTTCTGATACAATTTGGTGAGTTGAACAGTCTGATTGTTCCCTTTGATTCCTCTGGAAAGGGAATCCCCCGCTGGGCAGGCTGGCATGTTTCACAAGATCGGATGGTTCTGACCCATAGAACCAATGATGAACTTGAGACCGAAATTAAAACATTGAAAGGTTTTCCTCTCATTCTTGAAAACAACATCCCCCAGAGTTCATTCCTTATTAACAAATATCTGACCTTTTTTCACCCATACCTTGAATCCTGGGAAGGAAGAGACTCCTGGCAGGCTCTGTATGAACTTGAAGACTCGGTGAAGTCCCTCCTTGAGGGAGTCGAAATCCAGGATTCATTAATTATTCCAGAAATCAAAAATCCAATAACTCCCGGGTTGGAATATCTATTCATTCACAATGTTAAAACCCTGATAGACCAAAATAGCAAAAAAACTCCTCAAAAAGTAATCCAGATGTTAGAGCAGCAGATTGGTTCTCTTTCAGAACCATCTCCCCAGATGCCTGTTTTGGGAGATCTATATTCAGGATTAAAAGGACCATTTATCCTCTACAGGGTCAGCAGCAGTAAACTGAATCCTCACAATTTTAGAAAAGCACAAGAGATCTGTGAGGAGATGAAGAAGGTTCAGTCTCCGGATCATGTTATTTATTCTAATGAAAAGAAAAGACTTCAGGCATTGCTTGAAAATATTTATGGCGCCGGGCCGGCTTTAACCTCAGGAACGTCTTCCGCTGCGGCAAAGACTGTGAGTGCGCTACCAGCTAAACCTGCAGCTCCGAAGGCCAGTCAACAAATTCCTGAGCAGAAGAGCAAGGGGTTTGATCTGAAGCCGGCACCTAAAGCCCAAGTGAAAAGAAGCAGCAATAAGACTCTTCTCTGGATATTGCTTATCGCATTACTTCTCCTCCTCCTCGGAGGGGTCACATACTTTTTCATGGTCAAGCCGGCGGCCGGTTCTTCAGTAACAAACAGTGCAGATAAAGTTGTCCGTGTAGATAAAGATGCCGCAGCTGATAAAAATACCGCAACAGAAAAAGATGCCGCAGCTGATAAAGATGCTGCAGCTGATAAAGATACCGCAGCTGATAAAGATGCCACAGCTGATAAAGATGCCGCAGCTGATAAAGATGCCGCAAAAGAAAAGGATGTCCTAAAAGAACCCATTGTAGAAACAGAGCGACAGCCTCAAACCATAGAGGAAGCTCTTGCCTATCTGGAAATTGAAAACATCACCATCACTCTTGTAGACATTCACCTGGTTTCAAATGATATTGCCGTAAGAAATGGATATCGTGATCTGGACTATCAGGTAAATGAAGGAAACAACCCGAACTGGATTTATAGTGGGAATATTCTGGAAATGCCCGACGGTAAGGATTATACTATCCAACAAGGAGATTCCATCTGGTTTATCGCATCCCGATTGATAAGAAGGGAACTCGAAGTTGATCTTTTGTATCTGGCGGAATTGGAGAACCAGCTTGATCAGCAGGACCTGTCAGGTTCTGAAAAAAATCGTATCCGTGATGAATTGACAGCGATGGCGGGGCGCACTAAGAGTGAACAGCTAAGAATGAAAATCATGGATCTGTTAGATAAAGAGTTTTGAAAAGTGAATAGTCATTCCATAAATAATGAAAAAATGACGTTTTTTTATTATTTAGCTGCCTTATATTGAAAAATGATAAGTTTGTATTTTGAAAAAAAAGTAATATGTAATATAATTGTGAAAATGAAATCGTTTTTTTCATTTTCTATTAGATTAAATCAAGGAGAGTATTATGGCTGGTGATCTTCCCAGAAGTCCTAATGTATTTCACCCAACAAAACCGTCTGCTGTAGGTTCAAGAAACAGTCTTGCACAGGATGGACGTCTTCAGAATGATGAGTTCGAACGTGTCGTACAGGAAGAATCCGAAAAGATTCTAAAAGAAATTGAGACAAAACTCCCTCAGGAAGTTCTTAAAGAACTTGATGTTATGGGTGGTCTGAAGCAGAAACTGTATAACTATTACAACCAGAACTACCAGAACATGTTCAATCGGTATGTTGTTACCACTGAAGATGAAATGGTCAAAAAGATTCGGGGTTTCATTGATAAAGAGGAAAATAAGGCTCTTGCCCGATACACTCCAAAAGAAATTTCAGAAATGTTGGACCAGATTGGTGGTGCTGATAAATTTAACACTGCCGAAGTTGAAAAGTCCATTGTTAATATGTACGGTCACCTTCAGGGTCATGTTCAGAGAGGTCTCAATGATCTTGAAAATGAAACAAATGCTTTACTGAGACAGAAGACGGATGTCGGTGCTTTCATCAGAGGTGAAAATGCTTATTCCATCATCAAGTGTTCTTTCAAAGATAACGCATTCAAACCAAAGGTCGTTTCTGATGTGAAGCTCTCTATCAACATTCTTGAATCTGAACTGATCAGTCCGATCCTTCAGTATCAGGCTTCTGTTGAATATATTATCAAAGATCAGATTTCCAAAACAATTTCTGAATTTATTGATAGAGAAATTGAAGTTCTTCAGGATCAGCTGGTGGATGAAGGAAAAGAGGAACTTACCGATTCCGAACTGATGTTCGAAAGAATCAAAAAAGTTACTGATTTTACCGATGATGAAAAAGAAGATGAATCCTCCAGACGCTATGCCTTTATGGCCAAAAACATGGTTGAAAAAATTGAAGGTCTGAGAGCTGAAATTCCAAGAGATGAATTTGATTCTCAGAACATCAGAGAAAATATTAAACGGATTGTGGATGACGAAAACATCCGAAACAGAGGTTTCAACACAGCCGTAAACAATCTGACATCCATTCTTGATACCAGTAAAATGGGTTATCAGTTTGTTGAAAACCTGAAGAATGCCCGTGAGTTGATTATCAAGGAATATGAAGATGCAGATCCTGCAAGACTTCCTGATGAGAGGTATCAGATCACACTGAAATTCTATGACAATGATCAGCTTGAAAAACTGAGAAAGAATTATGATGAACAGGTTGATGAATTCAGAAGAGAAGTTCTTCATGCCTGGGATGTTGTAGAAGTTGTTTACCAGGGTAAGAAATCCAGAGGCAAAATTAATGACTTTGATGATCTGAGTAAAAAAACGTCAGCAAGTATCAAAAAGCAGATCAAAGATGTTTCTGGTGATCCCACTTATGAAGAGCAGGAAAAGAACTGGAATGAAATCATGCGTCTCCGTGTTGAAGACACAGATGTCGAGCGCCTGAATCAGACATATGTCTACGAAAAAGAGCTTCTTAAGAAGATGCTTAGGAAATCTAAAGAAAAAGTGGCCATAACATTCGGTTATGAAAATCCGAAAATGAGAGTTGTAGCTGATCAGAGAATTGACTTTCTTGAAAAAGAAGTGGAAGAATTTGATTACATCATCAACCCTTATCATGTTCAGCCCGGTCTTGTTCTTGATGTGGATATTACAAGTATCAAACGTAAGAAATACACCTTGAACAGCATGGCTAATGTAATGAATGAATTTTTGAATGGTGTTTCCAAAGGGTTTGCCGATGCAGCATTTGCTTCCTTTAAGAGACGTCGTTCAACGGTTCGTGATGACATCAATCAGACTTTTGGTGATTCCAGTGGCGCCGCAGCTCCTGTTTCAACAGAATATGCAAATAAACTGAAGTCTTTGAACGAAGGAAAAGAAACTCCAAAGGGAAAGGCTGACGTTACTCCTTCCAAATCAAGCAGGAAGAAAGTAAATCTGGATGAATTAAGCGAGATCTAATATGACGCAAAACATCAGTGATAATAAATTTAATTTATTATCCACCAGGGCCGGGTTTAACCGAACCCTGGGGCATTTTAAGACAACCCTCTCTTTTTCTTCGGAAGTAGAAGAGGGCCTGAACCTGGCTGATGTACTTACCGATGCTCTTGGGGAGGGATCCGTCTCTCCTCATCAGCTGAGGCCTGTACTCAACTTACTGTTGGTTGATAAATTCTCTTATCAGCGTCAGTCAGAGAATCTAAGAGAAGCAGTCGAATCCGTAGATAATCTAATCAGTGCTGTTTCTCAGTGGACCATGCTGGATATTGTTCTGGCTTTTTACAACTCTAGCGGTGATCTTTCTGTCATCAACCCGACGAACAAGGCCCATTGGGCTCCTGTACTACCCCTTAAACGGGATGAATTAATGATTTGTTTCATTAAAAGCAGCAAAGAGTCAGACCTGAAGACAGAAGAATCAGCTTGTGCGGATTTCTTCAACCTTTTGTATGGGAAAAAAGTTAAGGTTAAAAAATCTTATATTGACCCTGATGTCCGACCAGAAGAGAGGGTCGAAATGAAGGCTCCAGAGGAAGAATTCTCTGTGCAGGAAAATGTTGCTCCTGTTAATTCGAAGAGTGTTTCTGCAAAAATTTCCGTTTTGGTTACAAATGAATTGTTTCATAATGGAAACGTGGAAGCTTGGAAAAAAATTATTGCCAGCTATAAGGCAACACATCCGGGTCTGGATGTTCTAATCTGGTATGACGGTGAAAAAATCAACGATATCAATACACTGTTCAAATGGGGAAAAGTCAAACATGGTACACCCATTTTATTCAGCGTGTCAGGTGAAAATATTAAAGATGTCTCAAAGCTTAAAAAGTATTTCTTCGAAGGCGCAAGCCAGCGGTATGAAGTCTTCTTAAGAGGAGCCGTCAATAGTGTGCTTGATCTTTTTTGATGAGTACTCGAAAAAAAAGGAATTATCTTTATGGATATTTATTCATTCAGTAGTGAAGTCTTCACGCAGGATAAGGATGTTCTTGACGCCCTCGGTTACAGAGGTCGGCGTTTGATGCACCTTGCCAGTCTGGGAATACCTATTCTTCCCGGATTTATTCTCACTAATGACTCTCTCCTTGCGGAGCTGGACACTCCGGGAACTAACAATCAGAAAGTTCAAAAGTCTATCAGCAATATGGAAAGTGTCATCGGAAAAAAATTCGGAGATTCTGAAAATCCTCTGTTGATCAAATATGTTCTCAGTCCACAGCTTAATATGATCGATACATTTGCCAGTCTCCACAATGTTGGTTTATGCAGCAGCACAATAGATGGTTTTGCATCCTTTGTGGGTGAAGAGTTTGCCTATCATGAGTATAGGAATATGCTCAGGCGCGTCGTTACTCTTGATTTGGAAATTGAGTCGGATGCCAACAGAAGAAAACTTCTTGAAAAGATGATTAATTCTCTTAAATCCTGCACCGATGCAGCTCAAACAAAGAGTACTCTTGTGGAATTGGAGGGTTTGTACCCTCAGGAAATCTTTTCAGATTCCTGGGCACAGCTCGAATTCATTCAGATTCTATATACTAAATATTTGAAATTTTCTGAATCGGTTAATGATTCATCCCTCCTTGTTCAGGCTATGACCTTTGGTAATTATGGCAAAAAAAGTTATTTTGGAAGCTATTTTACTAGGGATATTGTAGATGGTTCTAATAAACTCTATGGCCAGTTTTTTGTTAATTCCTTTGATGCTACTAGTTCTGATGGACAGGGTATCGAAAAAATCACGAAGGAAATATACAAGGATCTTGATTCAATTGCCAGGCAGCTCGAGAACTATTACAAAGAGATCCGTCAGGTCAAATTTACTGTCGAAGACGGTAGACTCTGGGTTATTGACCAACAGGAAGCTGACGGGAAATCAACACAGGCACATATCAGAACTCTTCTAGACCTCAACAAAGAGGGTGTCGTTAGGGATGAATACCTTATTACTGATATTCAACCGAACAGACTAGCTGAGATTCTTCACCCGGTTATCGACCGCAAGTCAGCAAAGGAACTTTCTTCCTTTAAGGGTGGTATCTCCGGCTCTGTCGGTGCTGCCGTGGGACGCGTATTCTTTTCGACAGATGAGTTGATGAAAGAATATAGAATTGCAACCCAGCGGGGGCTTGAGGCAAACTTTATACTTATCATGAAGTCCACTTATGCGGAAGATGTTAAGGCTATCGAAGTTTGTAAGGGTGTTATCACCATAGAGGGTGGTTATGCTTCTCATGCACCAGTCGTTGCCCGCAGCCTTGGAAAAGTTGCCATGGTCCATCCTGATATCAAGATTCTTAAATCCAGTGTCAAAATTGGTGATGAGACGATAAAGGAAGGGGATTATATCACCATGGATGTAACCTCTTATGACAAACCAACCGTATATTTTGGGAAAGTTGGACTCATCAAACCTAGTATTGAAGAAAGCGGAATCCTCGAGTATCTTGAAATTGTTCAGAGATTTATCGGAGATTTTGATGTTCATGCCAATGCGGATCAGCCAAAGGATGCTCAGCTGGCCAAACTTTTTCATGCTGATGGAATCGGATTGTGTAGAACCGAGCATATGTTTTTCGATGAAGAACGGATTCCTTTATTTCGCTCGTTGATCATTACTGATGTAATGAAAGACAGGTTTAAAATTCTCGATAAACTGGGCAAGATGCAAACATCAGACTTCTACAATCTATTTAAGATTATGGAAGGGCATCCTGTTACTATTCGTTTGCTGGATGCACCACTTCATGAATTTCTCCCTCATACAAGAGAGAGTATGCTGGAGTTTATTTCTTATTACAAAAAGGATTATCCTAAGGTCACCGAATCGGAAATTCGTCTTCGCTGCGATATGATGGGTGAAGTGAACCCCATGTTGGGACACCGCGGAATTCGAGTGGCAATTTCTAAGCCGGAAGTCTATGCCATGCAGATACGAGCCATCTTTGAAGCTATCTACAAATTAAAAGTGGAAGATGGAATAGACTGTAAGCCTGAGATTATGCTTCCTGTTGTTATGTCTCACAGAGAGGTCAAAACGGTACGATTTGGGAAAAGGATTGAAGGCGCCGAAATCTTGGGTATCCGGGATATCGAGGAGGCTGTTCGTCAAAAGTATGACATTGATCCCCTTCCTTATCAGGTGGGAACCATGATTGAACTGCCAGGTGCTGCATTGAATGCCGATAAAATAGCCCGCTATGCTGATTTTTTCAGTTTTGGTACGAATGACTTGACCCAGACGACGAATGGTATTTCCAGGGACGACTTTAATTCTTTTTTTACGGATTATAATGAGTATGACCTGTTAGAGAGAAATCCCTTCAAATATCTGAACGGCCCCGTGAAAGAACTAGTTCAGATTGCGACTGAAAGAGGCCGGATGGTGAGACCTGATATGAAAATGGGACTCTGCGGTGAGCATGGTGCCGAACCGGAAAACGTCGACTTTTGTATGGATACTGGTTTAAACTATGTTTCCTGTTCTCCCTACGGTATTCCTATAGCTAAGTTGTCTGTTGCTCAGCATAACCTGAGGAATAAAAAATAATAAAAGCTGCCTTCGGGCAGCTTTTTTTATCTCCTGTAGTGTTTTCTCAGAGGGATCGGAAGAAATAAGTTTGATGATCCTGTTCTTCTTTTCTTATATTCCTGTAACTGTCTGTCAGATTATAGAAAATCAAAAATACTTCATCCTTTTCGAGGGCTGGAAATCTCTGACCTATGTATATCAGTTGATTCCAACTTTGAGTAAAAGCTGTTTTCCAGTGTAGCTTTTTATATTGGACTACTTGATAGGGTACAAGATAGTCTTTAATACACTGTATCAAATAGTCTTCCATAATCAGCCAGTGTTTGTTTAAAAGAGGATGCCGGGGAATATCGTTATCTTTTAAGAGAATGTATTGGTTGAAATTGCCTGTAAAACGGATGAATAGATTCAACGAATAATGATCATAGTCATGTCGGCAAAATTTTTCTAACTTTAATACATCCGAAAATGTTTTATCAAATAAGCGTAAACATTCTCTATAACGGAATCTTCTTACTCCCTCATATCTAAGTTTACGGTTTTCAAGGCCATATTCAAAGAATTTTTCTGAGGCTAATATGATTTTATAAGAAAATTCTTTAATTTTTAGATACAGTTCTTGACTGATCTCTCCATTAGGAGTGATATTATTTGTTTTAGTATTTGATTTATTATTCTTTTTATGGAATATTGGTTCCTTCTCTTGCTTTTTGACTTCTTCTTTATTAAAGTCATGTGTATCTTTGATTTTATTGCCCAGGAATATATTGCAAGTTTCATAAGCCAGGTTTATTTCGGTCATTTTCTTGTGTGACCAGTCCTGATTCTTGGGATTCGAGTCAGGATGGTATTTTTTTACAAGAATTTTATATGATTTTTGGAGATCGCTTTTTGAGAAATCATTTTCTAGTTTAAAGATCATCATGGATCGAAGTATATCCGGCATGTTGCTATTATATTGTATATCTATAAGGGTTGAAATATCGTTAAAGAATTATTTACTAATATCATTTTTATATATTTTATTAACTATATAATTGAGTTTAAATTTTATTTTAAAGGAGGAACAGATGAAGAAAGGGCGAACTTATGGAGCGAAGGCACTTGTGAAAACTCTGGAAAAACTGGGTGTCGACGTTGTTTTTGGTTACCCCGGCGGAGCCAATCTGCCTATTTATGAAGCTCTCGCATCCAGTTCCATCAAACATGTTCTGGCCAGACATGAGCAGGGCGCATCGCATATGGCAGACGGTTATGCCAGGGCTACGGGAAGAGTCGGGGTCTGTCTGGCGACAAGCGGGCCTGGGGCGACAAACTTGGTCACTGGTATTGCTACAGCTTATATGGATTCAATTCCTATGCTGGCAATAACAGGTCAGGTACCCAGGATAAATATAGGTACTGATGCATTTCAGGAAGTAGATACAACAGGGATCACTATACCCATAACCAAACACAATCTCCTCGTACAGGAAGTTAAGGAAATACCCAGCCGCATTGAGGAAGCCTTTCATATTGCTTCTACCGGACGTAAAGGTCCTGTCCTTATTGATATACCTAAAGATGTACTCTTCGAAGAATTTACACTCCCTGATCCAAAAGAGATTATCCTTGAGGGTTACAGCCCTAATTCAGAGGGGCATCCCGGTCAGATTAAAAGAGCCGTTAAAATTCTGGAACAGGCAAAGCGACCCTTGATCATGGCGGGGGGCGGAATAATTGCATCCGAATCCTTTGATGAATTAAAGGCTTTTGCCGAAAAAACCAATATTCCCCTGATTCATACTTTTATGGGGAAGGCGGCTCTCGATGATAATCACCCCTTGAATCTGGGAATGTGCGGATATCATGGAAAAGTTGTTTCAAATCAGGCCATTGATCAGTCTGATGTTATTTTGGCTCTGGGTGCACGTTTTAGCAATAGGCATACAATCAATCTGGAGACCTATCCCGGGCATAAAAAAATAATTCATATTGATATTGATCCTGCAGAAATCGGAAAAAATGTTGAAACTCTTCTTCCAATTGTAGGGGATTTAAAGCAAATCCTGACAAGATTTATTGATTTGATAAAGCCTGGTAAAAATACTGAATGGATTTCGCATCTGAAGGATATTGATTCCAGAGCTTTGCTGCCTATTGTTCCTGAGAATGGATTGACTCAAATTGCAGCCATGAGGATTATGCAGGAATACCTTGATAATCCTTTGATCATCACAGATGTCGGACGGCATCAGATGTTTGCGGCTCATGAGATGAAATTACCTTCTGGAAGGAACTTTATCAGTTCCGGAGGCTTGGGCACTATGGGGTTCAGTTTTCCCGCATCTATCGGTGCTGCTTTTGGTAAACCCGATAGACAGATTGTTGTCATTGCAGGTGACGGATCCTTTGTTATGAACTGTCAGGAAATAATATCTGCTGCAGCCGAAAAACTGAATATCATCTGCTTTATCATGAATGATTCCAGGTTGGGTATGATTGCTCAGCTCCAGGATGAGTTCTACAAGAGCAGTTTTGATATCAGTGATCTTGGCTCCTTCGTTGATTTTCCTAAAATGGCTGAAAGTATGGGAGCTCAGGGACATCGTATCAGAACCCAGAATGATATGAGGGCTCTTATGATGGAGAAATCTCTCTACAAGGGTGTTCATATCGTCGATTGTGTCATCGAAAAAGGAGGCGAACATGCCTACCCGATGGTCAGGGGGCGTTCCATACTGGATATTGTTGAAGAGGGAGGAACCAAATGAAACATACCATATCCATTCTTTGTGATGATGTACCCGGTGTTATGACACGCATCTCCGGATTATTCTCCCGCAGAGGATTCAATATTGAAAGCCTTTCTGTAGGATCTACAGATAAACCGGGAAAAAGCCGATTCACTATCGTTGTTAATGGTGATGATATGGTCCTTGAACAGGTGAGAAAGCAGCTGCAGAAACTCATTAATGTTATAAATGTCTGGGATTATAAAGAGGCGTCTATTGTCTCGCGGGAGCATGCTCTTATCAAGTTAAAAGCCGGTCGAAATACCCGGGCGGAACTTCTGCAGCTTGTCTCTTCCATTCCTGCTCGGATTATAGACTCATCTGGAGATATCTGGACTTTGGAAATTACCGGAGATACTGAAGATGTCAGCAGTTTTATTGATCTGTTTAAGCACTATGAAATATTAGAATCAATAAGAACCGGAAAAATTGCTTTAAAAAGAGGCTAGGATTCTGTATAATAATTATATAGGGGTTCTGGTGAAAACTGAATCTCTATGTTTTGTTAATTATACAAAAGACATGTAGAATCTTATCATTCTAACGTGACTCTGGGAAGGAGATGTTATGGCTAAAATACTGGATCTTTTTGATGCCTATGAGAGTGGGCAGC
>NZ_JAQIBL010000005.1 GCF_027859075.1 Oceanispirochaeta sp.
ACGTCGAGGCCTAAGGGTGCGGCTAAGCCGCAACTACGACGTGGTTTGATCTGCCCCCTATGACTTTGATTGTAAACGTCGAGGCCTAAGGGTGCGGTTAACGAGGCCTAAGGGTGGGGCTGATTGAAGCCCGAACTATCCTTTTTATGCCCGGTTCTCAGTCTTCTGAGTCGCCGGGTATTCCCAGTTCTTTTTTCATCTGAATATTGTAGGAATCGATAAACTCCCTGAAATGATCATTTTCCTCTCTCAGTCTTTTTATTTCAAAAATCATCCAGCGGACCTCCTCTTCGGCATTGCTGATATCATAGTCAAAGTC
Organism: Oceanispirochaeta sp.; assembly: GCF_027859075.1. Classification (NCBI taxonomy): domain Bacteria; kingdom Pseudomonadati; phylum Spirochaetota; class Spirochaetia; order Spirochaetales; family Spirochaetaceae; genus Oceanispirochaeta; species Oceanispirochaeta sp. The sequence goes on from NZ_JAQIBL010000005.1 coordinate 320, forward strand.
GGCATTCGGATTGTAGGTCAACCAGATAAGCTGACTCCCATTCCGTGTTTTCAGGGTGAGTTTTTGTTCCAGTTCTGCCAGGCGATCTTTTTTTTCATTGTCCACACACTAAAAGTATCACTCTCTTCTGTTATTTCCAACGAGAACAAGGTTTCACTATTCTGATAGAGAACTCTTTCCGGGAGACAATTGGAGAATAAATATGTTAGTCTTTGCCTTATGTTAGATCTGAAAGACCGGATTCTGTATGAAGATAACCACCTGATTATTATAAACAAAGTCTCTTCGGAAATAGTTCAGGGGGATAAGACCGGTGATGAGACTCTGGGCGAAAAGATTCAGAAATATATTAAAAAGCGGGATAAGAAACCCGGGAATGTCTTTCTGGGTGTCACCCATCGCCTGGACCGCCCCACCAGCGGCATTGTTGTTTTTGCGAAAACCTCAAAGGCCCTTTCCCGAATGAACACTTTGTTCCGGGATCATGATTTGAAGAAGATCTATTGGGCGGTCCTGGAGCGTTCTCCCGAAGAGCCCGAGGGACAGTGGACAGATTTTCTGAGAAGAGACAGAAAGAAGAACCGCTCCTTTGTTTGTGATTCTGGAAGAGAAGATGCTAAAAAAGCCGTCCTTTCCTATCGCACTCTCTGCCGCAGCGGTTCTGAGACCCTGGTGGAGGTAGATCTGGAAACAGGGCGTCATCATCAGATCCGGGCACAGTTTTCCGGACGGGGATGCCCCATCAAAGGGGACTTGAAATACGGTGCTAAAGGACCAAATCCCGACGGGAGTATTCATCTCCACGCCCGGAAGGTCCGTTTTATCCATCCTGTCACAAAAGAAGTGCTGGAAGTGACTGCCCCGGCTCCAAGACAGGATTTTCTCTGGCAGGATATGGAAGCCTCTGCGACCCGGGGGCCTAAGGAATCTGATGACTGAAATATCCGAAAAAACGCCTCTTCTCGGGTTGAATGAAGTCCATGACCTGATGGACTGGTTCCATCGGCACAGCATTGACTATCCCTGGGGAGATAATCCGACACCTTACCGGGTCTGGATCTCCGAAATAATGCTGCAGCAGACCGTTGTCACCGCGGCGATAGACCACTTCATCCGCTGGATGGACCTCTTTCCCGACATTCAATCACTGACTGAGGCCAGAGAGCAGACCGTACTCAAGGCCTGGGAAGGGCTGGGCTACTATTCCAGAGCCCGTAATATCCTCAAAGGTGCTCTGTTCCTGACAGAGTATCATCACGGAACTCTCCCTTCCAGCTATGAAGAACTGATCAAGGTTCCCGGGATCGGAGATTATACGGCCCGGGCTATCCTCTCTCTGGCCTTTTCCAGGAGCTATCCGGTTCTGGATGCCAATGTGAGAAGAATCGGGCAACGTCTCAGGGCCGTCCGGGATTGGCAGATCCAGGATGATCGCCTCCTTCTGCGGCAGCTGGAGGTCTTGATACCCCCCGAATCTCCGGGTGCCTTCAACTGTGCCCTTATGCAGTTGGGTCAGCTCATCTGCAGGGTCCGTTCTCCTGAATGCTCCTCCTGTGCCCTAGCTGAAAGCTGTCAGACCCGGAAGCAGGGCCTGCAGGCGGAAATCCCGGCTCCTAAAAAACGGAAAATCAAAGAAAAAAAGAGCACTCTTCTCCTGCTGACAAGGGATGGCCGCTTTCTTATGACCCGCCGGAGCCGGGGCCTGGGGAAGGGCTTGTGGTTTATTCCCTCGGTCCCCCGGGGGGAGGAAGGGATCATCCTGAGGACATTGAAAGAGCAGACAGAACAGACTCTGCCTCTTCAGGAACGGGTTCATCTCTACACAACATGGAAGGAACAATTATTCCCTCTAATGCTGGTTCTCCGAGGCTTTCCTGATGAGATTCCCGAGTGGATCCGTACACATGAGGATGATACTGTGGAATGGATCAATTTCAGAGATCTTGATTCCTATCCGACAGCTTCGGTATACAGAAAAATCCTGGAAGAAATTCCTCCAATATTTACGGCCAAGACAGCTCTGATAGCATGTGAATCCTTGCCATAACCAGGATCATCATGTAATGTTATCAATATGAAAAAGTGGATTCATTTTTCTATACTCATCATTGGGTCATCTCTTTTCCTGGTTTCCTGCCGCTCCGTTGAGAAGATGACCATTTCCAAGCTTTCGGATATGCTCTCCTCCGATTCAGGAGCCGGTGCTTTTACCCGGGATGATGATCCTCAGCTGATTGCGGATGCAATGCCCTTCACCCTGAAAATGTATGAACTTCTCATGGATCTGAATCCCGATGATTCGGCTCTCCGGCTGGCTGCGGGAAAGGCCTTTATCATGTATGCCAACGGCTTTATCCAGACTCCTTCCACCATGCTTGACGATGATGATTTTGAGGTTCAGATCGAGATGCTTCAACGGGCGGGCAAAATGTATCTGCGGGGAAGGAACTATGTTCTGGATTCCCTGTATCTGGAAATCAGGGACGGTGAGGAGCTTCTGAAGCATAATCTGGACGGTTTCCTGGAAGAGTGTAATCAAAAAGTGGCTCCTCAGCTCTATTGGGCTGCCGCCGGATGGCTGGGAGCCTTTTCCTGTGATCCCTTCGATTTTGAAATAGGCCGGGATATTCAAAAGCCTGTTGCCTTTTTATACAGGGCTCTGGAGCTGAATGAAGAGTATGAAGACGGGAGTATACACGATCTTCTGCTGACCCTCTGGTCCACACTTCCCCGTTCAATTATTGACAAAGCCCTTCTGGATACACCGGAATCTTCCGGTGCCTTCGCCCTGAAATATTATGAGAGGTTCAATATCCCTCAGGATGAAGAATCCCGGGCCCGGTTCCATTTTTCAAGGGCCATTGCTCTGTCTGACGGCAAAAATCCCGGGACTTATATCTCCCTGGCCCTGGCATATCCCGTAAAAGAGCAGGATTATAAAGAGTTTGAGAGGCTCCTCCAGAAGGCTCTGGCACTGGACCCCTATGATGATCCCGATACGGAATTGATGGTGATTATCTACCAGCAGAGAGCCGCCTGGCTACTGGAAAACCGGGATGACTATTTTTTAATTGATTTTTAACGAATTACCTTGAGAATTGAAGACAAAGGAACCCTATGAATATAAGAATGAGAAAATACACTATCTTGATGTTTCTGATGATTTTTCTGGCCTCCCATTCCCTGGCTGCCCTCACTATAAAGATGGGAAGTCTATTTCCCGAAGGCTCCTCCTGGGATATTACTCTTAAGAAAATGGCTCGTGAATGGAGTGAGGTCACCGACGGCCGAGTCAAAATAAAAATTTATCCCGGCGGGATTGCCGGAGAAGAAAATGATATGGTCCGAAAGATGAGGATCGGTCAACTGGATGCTGCAGTGCTGAGTGGTGTCGGTTTGACTGAAATTGTATCAGACAGTATTGTTTTCAGCATTCCTTTTCTCGTTCAAAACGAAGAGGAACTGGATTATGTCATTAGTGATTTACTGCCCCTCTTTGATGATGATTTCAGAGATAAGGGTTTTGAAGTTTTGATCTGGTCAAAATCCGGGTGGATTAACTTTTTTTCCAATAAAGAAATCCTGACCCCCGATGATCTGAAGAGCACCCGTCTGGCCGTGTCTCCCAATAATCCGGAAATGACCGAGGCTTTCAAGGCTCTGGACCTCAACGTCATCCCTCTGGGAATGAATGATACCCTTATGGGTCTGCAAAGCGGGATGATCGATTCATTCTATTCTATACCCATGATTTCTGCCGCCTATCAGTGGTTCGCCCTGGCTAAAAACATGAACCCTATTGATATGTCTCCCGTGATAGGGGGAATCCTTATTTCCGAGAGAACCTGGAAAAGAATCCCTGAAAAGTATCATGATGATCTGAAAGCTTCCATGGCTGCGGTTGAACAGGAATTTTTCAAAGAATACTCACGCCTCAATGAGGAGGCTCTCAGGATTATGAAGGACAATGATCTGAATGTCCTGAATCCCAGTCAAGAAGTGGAGCAGATCTGGAGAGATTATTTCAAAGATTCCTACAAGACCCTTGTAAACAATAATATGATCAGTGAACAGATCTATCAGGAAATGAGTCAGAAGCTGGAAGCCTTCAGGAACGGTCGGTGAACCTTATCAAGAAATTCCTCAATAAGTTTGAATTCAGGGTCGCCACAATTGTTTTTCTGATTCTGGCTTTTGTCCCTGTATTGGAGATCCTGTCTAGACTGATTTTTAATAATGGAATCAGGGGGGCAGATACCTATGTCAGCCATGCAGTCATCTGGGTGGCTTTCCTGGCCGGGATGATGGCGTCCAAAGAAAAGGCCCACCTCTCCCTGACCTCGGGAAGGGACGTCTTTTCGGGGCGATTGGCTGTCGTTTCCACGGCGGTGAGCCGTATCCTTTCCGGAGGAATCAGCTTTGGTCTGGCCTTCAGCGCCTTATCTTTTATTTTGATTGGTTTTGATCCATCCCAGATGGTCGGGATTTTCCCCATCCGGTTTGTCGCCCTGATTATGCCCCTGGGCTTTCTTGTCATAGGTCTGCGCTTTTTTTATATCAGTGATAAAAAACTGGTGTCACTGCCGGTCATTATATTGTCTGTCCTACTGGGGCTTTTTCTGGGAATCCCATCCCTTACGAACATGATGTACACCTTACTAAGCGAGCCGCCCCTTTTTATTGATTCATTGAGTACCCTCTATTATGACTTTTTTTATTATGCCGCCTTTCCGCTGATCATCCTTCTACTCATCAGTACGGTAAGCGGGACTCCCATTTTCATCCTTCTGGGAGGAATGGCTTTCTTTCTGTTCTCCCGGGACTGGGGATCTCTGGAGATTATCCCTAATGAGGCTTATAACCTCCTGACAGGGTCGTCGGTGCCGGCCATTCCCCTGTTTACTCTGACAGGATTTATCCTTTCGGAAAGCAAGGCGGGAGAACGCCTGGTCAGGCTCTTCAAGAGTCTCCTGGGGGGACTTCCCGGGGGTATGGCTATCATGGCGGTTGTGGTCTCCGCTTTTTTTACAACATTCACCGGTGCCTCGGGAGTCACTATCCTGGCCATGGGCGGTATTTTGTCTTATATGCTCCACGAGTCGGGAGACTACAAAGACGGATTCATAAAAGGACTCCTCACCTCTTCCGGCAGTATCGGCCTCCTCTTCCCACCCAGCCTCCCCATCATCATGTATGCCGTCATGGCCCAGATTTCAGTCAAAGATATGTTTCTCGGGGGATTGATTCCCGGATTGATCCTTGTTCTGTCCCTGGCCATCATGGGTGTGGTGGCTTCCTTTCATAAGAAAAGAACCACCGGTTTTAATGGTGCCGAAATCCTTCCAGCCCTGAAAGATGCCGCAGGAGAACTATTCCTTCCCATTCTCATCCTCTCTGGATACTTCGGCGGATTTTTTACACTGGTTGAAACAGGAGCTGTTTCGGTCGTCTATTCCCTTCTTCTGGAAGGGTTGATTCACGGGGATCTGAAAAAGGATGATCTATCCCGGATCATGCAGAAGAGCCTGCCTATTATCGGGGGTATCCTGATGATTCTGGCTGTTTCCAAAGGATTGAGTTATTATCTTATAGACGCCGAGCTGCCTCAGGCACTCACCAGTTTTGTACGTTCCAGCATCAGCTCGAAGATTGTCTTTCTTATACTCCTGAATGTGATCCTCCTGCTGACAGGCTGCCTAATGGATATCTATTCGGCCATCCTCGTTGTGGGACCCCTGGTCATTCCCATGGGAGAACTCTTCGGGATTCATCCGGTTCAGCTGGGAATCATTTTTTTAGCCAACCTGCAGCTGGGATATCTGACACCCCCTGTGGGTATGAACCTGTTTCTGGCGTCCTACCGTTTTGAAACACCACTGGTGGAGATCTACAAGAAGGTTTTCCCCTTCCTTATGGTACTCCTGGTCATGGTTTTACTGATCACTTATGTTCCCTGGTTCTCTCTTGCATTTCTGGGAATCTAGGAAAGTATCGATTATAATGGAAAATACCCGGAGGTTTTCGGGAACATCTTTATCAACAGAGGGTAGAAAATGTTTAATCTGACAAAGAGTGAGAGAAGCTGGGTTCTCTATGACTGGGCCAATTCGGCTTATTCCATCACCATCACCACGGCTATCTTCCCGCTGTTCTTCGGACAGATTGCCAGAGAAGGCGGATTGTCCGATTCAGCCTCAACAGCTGTTTTGGGTTATGGGAACAGTTTCTATGCCCTGCTCATTGCCATTCTGGCTCCGCTGCTGGGTACATTAGCCGACTACAAGGGGCGGCGTAAAAAATATTTCACCATATTCTTCATTCTCGGAACAGCCACTACGGTACTTATGATTTTTATCCAGCCTGGTGCCTGGATTCCCGCCATTGTTCTATACATGCTTACGGCTATCGGATTTGCCGGTTCCAATATATTCTATGATTCCTGCCTTGTGGATGTCACCGAACCCGACCGGATGGATAAGGTGTCTACCATGGGATTTGGATGGGGTTATATCGGAAGCACCATTCCCTTTGTTGCCAGTCTGGTGATCATCTTTATGCTGGCCGGTGGTGATATGACCGTTCTCAACTTGACAGGCGTCCGCATCGCCTTTCTTATTACGGCACTATGGTGGTTCATTTTCAGTATTCCCTTTCTTAAGAATGTAAAACAGCGCTTTGGAATTGAGCCCTCGCTCCAACCTGTGAAGGATGCCTTTGGCCGCCTGTATGGGACTTTTAAAAACATCAGGTCCTACCGCAAGATCTTTCTGTTTCTGTTGGCTTATTTCTTCTACATTGACGGGGTGGGAACGATCATCAAGATGGCCACAGACTATGGTTCCAAGATGGGGATCAGCTCAACCATCCTTCTTCTGGACCTGATGGGGTTACAGATTTTTGCCTTTCCCTTTGCCATCCTGTATGGAGTTCTTGCCAAGAAAACATCCACCCAATTCATGCTTTTCGTCGGGATCGGAATCTATATCGTTATCACAGCATTGGCGACCTTCCTTCCTTTTATGGGCCCGGATATGCTGATACCCATGTTTATCCTTATCTCCTTTCTTGTGGCAACCAGTCAGGGGGGAATCCAGGCCCTGTCCCGGTCCTACTTTGGAGCCATCATACCTCCTGATCAGGCGGGGGAGTTTTTTGGATTCTTTAATATTTTTGGTAAGTTCGCTGCTATTTTGGGTCCCTTTATTCTAGGTTTAGCCACACAGATCACCGGCTCTTACAGTGTTGGAATAGGATGCATCGTCATACTCTTTGCTCTGGGAGCCTTATTTCTGATGCTTTGTGGAAAGGAGCAGACATGAAAGAACCTGACTCTGTAGAAGAATTGGTTGCCCTGGGGGTGGTTTATTCTGAACAGGGTAAGAGGCTGAAGGCTAAAGACTGTTTTCGCAGGGCTTTAGATATTCTTCCTGAGGATCCTCTGATCAGTTACAATCTGGCACTGGAATTGATGGGGGAGGAAAACTGGTTTGAATCTCTGACTCTGTTGAATCAGGCTGTCAGCGGTGAACCTGATAATCCGGATTACTGGTGTGAGCGGGGGATCGTCCTGTTCCGGCTGGAACGATATGATGAGGCTGAAGAGTCTTATGATCTGGCTCTCACATTCGGGGAGGAAGATTCACGCCTCTGGAACAGCCTGGGAGTCCTCCGGTTTGTCTCCGAAGAGTACCAGGACGCCGAAATCTTTTTCCGGCGAGCCATCGAACTGGATCGGAAGAATGGAGACGCCTGGTTTAACCTGGCAGACACCCTGGATGAACTGGGAAATGAAAAAGGCGGAGAAGAAGCCCGCCGGGTTTTTGAAAATCTAGTCCTGAAAGAAGACGATGAGGGCTGAAGAACTCGTTGCGGAGATATACCGCCAGAAAACAGAACTCCAGAGGGAAGGGAAGAAGCCTTGTCAGGTGATTCTCAGCATGGAAGCCTGGCGTCATATCCGGGCCTGGCATCTGGCCAGAGGTGTGATGGAGCAGGCTCCCCATATGGACTACATCGGCGAAGACCGAATCTTTGAGATGGATGTGCTCATCGATGGAGTGGAAAGTCCCCGGGTTTGCTGAGCCTTATTCCGGTGCAATCTTTTCTGAAAGCATTTCTGAAAAACTCAAATCCGTCAGTGACGTGATCGATCTGGTCAAATACAAGAAAACACAAACAAGAATTATCACCGAAGGCACAGCAATGACAGGGAAACTGTAGGCCGTCATTCTGCCAAGTTCTGCGTTGAATGCCGTTGTTCCCGGAGGGCTTACCAGCATGGTTATAGCCAGGAAGGTATTCAGGAAACTGGATAGAAAGAAAGAACACGAGAGCATCAGAGTCGAGATGAAGATTCTTTTTTCAAAGGCTTTCATCCTTTCTGTCTCTTCCAGTCGTTTCAAAATTTCGGGAATATTGAAAATCTGGTCGCTGAAAAGGATTTTGCCCACAATGGGGTAGGGTGTTTTATGAGAGATCAGGACAATCATTCCGATGAGAAAGGGTATTCCACCCTCTTTCAGGGCAATCCATTTAGCATCCAGTGAGAGGAGCCCGAGAGTCCCCGTGAGGGTAATACTGACCAGCCCTATGAGGGAGAAAAAATTGACTTTCCTGTGTCTGATTATTTCAAAGAGGCCATAGGAGAGAGGGAACGCTAGCGCCGTGATCAGCCCCCAGACCGGGCCTAAGGTCTGTTCTGTACTCAATTTTATAAGGATGAAGGAGGGAATAATAATATTCAGGCTCAGGTTGACCAGAGGATGTTCGTCTTTTTTTTCCATGAAACGCTCCTTTTGGAGTGGATCTTATCATGGTTTTAGAAAAAAAGGACCCGATCTCCGGGTCCTTCAACATTATTTTGCCAATTCTTCCAGTTGTCTGTATGGGAAAATCCCTGAGCTGTGGCCGTCGCTCCAGCTTATGGCCAGGGCATAGTTTCCAAGAGCAGTTGTAGATTCTACTGTGATGTCTCTGGGAATATCTTCGTCATTCAGTATCTTTTCTCCGCTGTATTCATCCACACAAAGGGCACAGCCGCAGCTGCTTCGCAGATGAACCGCATTGATTTTCCAATCATCCTGGTCCTGCCATTTAAAGAGGACCGTATCCCCTTCCTGTTTAACCTCGGGAGGCACGATCTTGTCGGCGGTCACCTTACCAAGAGCCCTGGCAATATTTTCCACCAGGGACTTGTTTAGATCATTACTTGCGTAGTGTTCCATATTCCGCCCTCGGCCTGGTTCCAGGGGAATCCGGGCCAGTGTTTTCAGACCGAAGCGCTCTCCCGGGGCCTTGGCCTCACCAAAAATGTGGTGTTCCTTGTCGCAGTTATCGCAAATGAAATGGGACATGTTCTCGACCACACCCAGCATGGGTACACCCACCTTCTCAAACATCAGAATACCTCTGGCAACATCCACAAGAGAAAGAGCGGCCCGGGTGGTAACAATGACTGCCCCGTCCACTTGAATGGCCTGGCTCAGGGTCAACTGAATATCTCCGGTTCCAGGAGGCATGTCTATGACCAGGTAGTCAAGCTCTCCCCAGTCGACTTTCAGGAGGATCTGCTGCATATACCCCGAGACCATGGGACCTCTCATGATGGCGGGAGCATCTCCCAGCAGGAATCCGAAGGACATGAGGAGGAGCCCGTTTTTTTCGATGGGAATCATCATATCATCCCTCTGGTAAACTCCGGGTTTTGTGATATTAAACAGAGTCGGCAGGGAAGGACCGAAGAGATCCGTATCCAGAAGCCCTGTTTTGTAACCCTGATCTCTGAGTTCACAGGCCAGGGTTGCCGCCACAGTGGATTTACCAACACCACCCTTGGCAGAGGCCACGGCAATGATCTGTTTGACCCCTTTTAAGCCGTTTTCACTATTTTCGCTCCTGGCATTTCTGGCGGTCATGGTGACATGGACCTTCTCCACACCTTCCAGCTCTCCCACCAACTTCTCAGCGGCGACTTTGAACTGGTTTTTCACAGGGCAGGCGGGGGTGGTCAGTTCTATGGAAAAGCTGACTTTGCTGCCGCTGATAACCAGCTCCTTGATGAATCCCAGAGACACGATGTCTTTATGAAGGTCGGGATCAATGATTTCTGAGAGGGCTTTGAGGATTTCTTCTTTCTTTACCAAAACTTTTCTCCAGTATGTTTATTCTATTGCCGGGAGCTTCACATTCTGCCCCGCGGCAGTGTTTACACTTTTGTCCAGGTGCTGCCGTTTTCAGATGATTTCAGAATAGCATGCACAAATCGGATGCCCGCCAGACCGTCTTGTCCGTCCGGACAGGACATCGCTTCCTTTCGTGCCGGGGTGCCTGCTTTCACTGCGGCGATGGCCTCAGCTGCATCTCTATAGATATTGGCAAAGCCGTCGGGGAATCCCTCGGGATGGCCTGCCACTATATGACTGGCATAGGCGCTTAAGGGGAGGGTTCCCGGACCGTTGGGTGTTCTGATTTCGCAAGGCCGGCCCAGAGGCTTGTAGGTCAGTCTCTGGGGGATTTCCTGTTCCCACTCAAGGCTTCCCTTTGTGCCGGAAATCCTGAACTGAAGGGAATTTTCAACACCGGCAGCCGCCTGGGTGACCCAGAAACTGCCTCTTGCCCCGTTTTCCATCCGGAGAAGAGCTCCTGCGTAGTCCTGGATGGTTCTCCCGGGAACTATGGCTCCCGCTTCTGCCGCCACTTCGTCAACTTCCAGACCCGTCACATAGCGGATCAGGTTATGGGCGTGGGTGCCGATGTCTCCCATGACTAGGGAGGGTCCGCCTTTTTCACTGTTGTAGCGCCAGGGGGCAGAGGGACCACTCGGGTCGGGATTTGATTCATCCGCCTTTCCGCCCTGTACATATTCCACCTGTATTAAACGGATCTCTCCAATCTCTCCGGCTTTTACCATGGCCCTGGCCTGACGGGTCATGGGGTAACCCGTATAATTATGAGTCAGTCGAAAGATCCTGCCTGTTGATTCAATTATTTTAACCAGCTCTTCCGCCTCAACGATCGTATTGGTCATGGGTTTGTCACAAATAACATCCATACCGGCCTTCATGGCTGCCGAGGCATAGAGAAAGTGGCTGTCGTTGGGAGTCATGATGGCAACTACTTCGGCACCGTCGTCCCGCCGGGATTCTTTTTTGATCAGTTCCAGTCCGTCACTAAAGATTCTGTCTTCAGAAAGGCCTAGATTTAACCCTCCCTCCAGGGCTCTTTCGGGTTTGGAAGAGAGCGCGGCCGCCACCAGATCAAAGCAGTCAGTCAGCCGGGCGGCTTGTCTGTGCATACCCCCGATAAAGGAACCCGGACCACCGCCTATGACGGCCATTCGCAGGCGTCTTCCCAGGTGGTGAATGGCAGGGTTGTATCCGTCTTTACTCATTATGAATCTCCTTGAATCCAGTTAGTTCATTTTCTCTATTGCTAAAACTAACACTGAAGCAGTATACCCCTGGAGAGAGTAAGGTTCAACTAAGTTGGAGAGGTAGTCTGCCCGAAATATGGTTGAAAAGGGGTGGGATAACATCCCGGGCGGTAATTAAATATAAAAAAATAAAGCAATAATCCCAGCTGATATAGTATGATTTAATATATGAACAAGATCATAATTCCTGAATATGATATCAATGGTCCCGTCGAAATTGCTCCCCGCATCTGGTGGGTGGGGCATTATCTGAAAGGCGATCCTTTCCAGTGTCATTGCTACCTTATCGAGAACGGGATGGATTCCATCCTCATCGATCCAGGTTCCCGCCTCACTTTTAAACACAGTTTTGCAAAGATTGAAAAAATACTGCCCTTTACTCATATCCGGTATTTTGTGGTTCACCATCAGGATCCGGATATTACGGGAGCTCTGGACATCATCGATCAATTGAACTGCCGGGAGGACGCCTGCATTCTCAGTCATTGGAGGGCCATTGCCCTGCTCAAGCATCTCGGTTTGGATATGCCCTTGTTCTGTGTTGAAGAAATGAATTGGAGCCTCACGGCAGGGGAAAGGGAGTTGGAATTTATTTTTACTCCCTACCTGCACTTTTCAGGTGCATTCTGCACCTTTGACAGAAAAACAGGGTCTCTCTTTTCCAGTGATCTGATGGGTGGATTTACAGACGATTTTTCCCTTTATGCCAAGGACGAATCCTATCTCGATTCGGTAAAGCTGTTTCATGAACACTATATGCCATCCAGGGAAATCCTGGCCGTCGCCATGGACAAATTTCAGAAACTCCCATTAGAAAGAATCCTTCCTCAGCATGGATCTATTATCACGGGTCACCTTATTCCTTATATCCTGGAGCAATTGAAGAATCTTGATTGCGGTTTATTTCTCCTGGCACAAACGAGCACCGAAATCATAAAGCTCTCCAAACTCAACCGGTTTATGAATGACTTCATGGAAACCATCGTCTTTCACAGGCATTATGATACGATAGCCAAACAGCTTTTAAAGAATATTCAGGAAATAATTCCTGCTTTGAGTTTTCAATTCCTCATCATTCGGGACGAAGACCACTGGCAGCTTCTGGAAGAAAAGACTCGGTATCAGGGAACTCCCTATAAACCGGAGAGACTTGTCACAGATATATATCGATCCTTTTTGAAGGAAGAAATCCGCATGAGGTATATTCAAGAGGACAAGGATAAAACCGTTGTCCTTCCTCTCAAAGATTTAGAATCAGGTACAACCTTTGCTCTCGCCCTTATTGAAGTCTCACAGAAAACTCAGCTTGATGATGAAACAGAAAGTATTCTTCTGCAAATTTCCAATCCTCTGTGCATCGCCATAGAGCGGGAGATCATGCAGCAGCAGCTGGATCATGAGAAACAGTCTTTTTATGAACTTTCCATTAAAGATCCTCTTACGGGATTGTACAACCGGACCTATATGAATGAGACAATCCCCAGAATCTTCTCACACCATGACCGGGGAGTCCTGAATGGGATTGCCCTCCTGATGCTGGATCTGGATCATTTCAAGACGGTCAACGATACCTATGGCCATCAAGTCGGGGATGTGGTGCTGACGGCAATCTCCAGGATTATTCTTGATCATCTGAGAGTCGGAGACATTGCCGTCCGGGTGGGAGGTGAAGAATTTTCTGTCTTTCTGATTCTTGAAGATCTGGAGGCTATCAGGACGGTGGCCCAGCGGATACTCCTAGCCATTAAAAATACGGATTTCTCGGAACATATGAAAGATAGAATAATAACAATAAGCGGCGGATTAGCCATCAGGAAAAAGGAAGAGTCTCCTGAGGATCTGTTTGCAAGAGCCGACTCCTATCTCTATCAGGCTAAAAGAACCGGCAGGGATCGGATTGTCGAGTCTCTTGACTGATCCCTCAGCCTCCGCAGATGTCTCCATATATCGGAATGGTCTAATTTCTCCTAATCCAGATCTTTACAAGCGCTGTAGATATTTATAAAAAGTTCCTCAATGTATTTTTCAGGGAGAGAAGAGTAGGCCACACGGATCAGAGTCCCCAGGGCAATAATCCCCGTGTCATAATCTTTTAAAAGTTTCTGACGGACTTCTTCGGCGTTACCCTTCTTCAAATCGACACACATAAAGTAGCCTGAGTTGTAGGGAACAATATCGAAATATTCGGAAAACTCGGAGTGACTGGTCAGAGTCTTTTTCACCTGGTCATACCGGGATTTCATCAAGGCGTATTTAGACTTTTTGTCTGCATCGTATCCAGGATCATCGTAGGCGGTGAGCAGGAGATTCTGTGACAGAATAGAATCGTTGGAGATACTGCCTCTTACCGCACCGGCAACCTTATCCACCAGAACCTGACCGGCCTCCTGGGTCATGCCTTTCCAGCTGAAGCTGATAAAACCGACACGAAAACCCCAGACATAGTCCTCTTTGGTGGCTCCGTCTACTTTCACGGCCAGTACATTCTCATGGAGTTCGGCCAGTGAGGCAAATATAGACTCAGTCCCCACTCCTTCTTCAAAAACGAGTCCGAAATAGGCATCGTCGATGAGGACGGCCACAGTTTTTCCTGCTTCAGCTGCCTCGAGAACAGCCTCCCTGATTCCGGTCATTTCCTCGTTGGTCGGTGTGTATCCGGTGGGATTGTTGGGAAAATTCAAAAGGAGTACTTTTTTCTGGCCCGGAGCCATGAGTTTCTCTTTCATGCCCTTCAGATTAAACCCTCCACCCTTGTACATGGGGAAAGTATCAAATTCTGCCAGATAGGCGTTCTTGAAAACCAGATTGTAGTTCCCCCAGTAGTAGTCAGGGAGGATGAGCGTGTCCCCTTCGTCCAGGAAGAGGTAACCGGCCATGGACAGACCGTGGGTCAATGCGTTGGTGACAACAGGCATGGTGATTTCTGTACCAGCCAGGGAGGGGTTTTTCTTTTTAATGATAGACTGCCAGCTCTTTCTCAGGGGGAGAAGACCATAGCTGGAGGCATAGGGAAACACCTTTTCAGGAGGGAGGTTTATCAGTGATTCAATGGACGATAGTCTTAAGGGAGATCCGTCATCTTCGGTCGCCATTCCGATGGAGGCATTGATCCTTTTTCCATTGGCATCCTGTCCCTGCATGACCAGGCCTTTCTTGGGAAAAAAAATGGCTTTGCCTTTTTGGGATAAGAGAGAATAAATGGCGGAATTCTGTGCTTCCAGAACATCATTGAGTGCTGCAGCCTGTGGATTCATGAAAAATCTCCTCATTAGGTATATTGCCTGATAAAAATGATTTAATAGATAATTTTTATCAATTAGAGCATTATCATACTGAAACAGTTGTATTTTGGGAATGCACCTGCCCCTCTGCAGGCTGTGAATTTTCACAAAAATGATGGAATATCAGTTTAAAGTTCACGGAACATCTCAGCTTGAGGTCAAGGGGATCAAGTTTCTTTTTTTGACTGACCCCCTCGTGTCGGTTCTGTCTTCTGCCCGGAGAGCTGTCCTGCGAGCTGGAGATACTGCTTGCGGTAGAGGGATGGGGCAGCCCCGGTATACTGCTTAAACACCCTGCTGAAATGAAATTCACTGTAAAAATTAAGATCCTGGGCAATCGTCAGAAGGGTTCTGTCTGTGCTGGTCAGCATGGCTCCGGCCGCCTCTATCTTCAGCTTCATAAAATACTTCATGGGTGTGGTTTTCATCTTCTGTTGAAACAGCCGGATGAAGTAGGAGTTGCTGAGTCCCAGCCTGCGGGCAATGTCTTCCAGGACCAGATCGTTGGTAATATTATTCTGCATGATCCTGAGTGCTTTTTCTATATGGCTGTTCCGGCTGTCTGAAAAGTGAAAATCCTCTTCTCCCGACAAAACATAGAGAAAAGAAATCAACTGATGGACCGCCGACTGCCGGAGGGCTCTGTTTCCTGAGAGTCCTTTTTCCTTGATCTCTTCAAAGAAGAAGCGGTAGTTGGTACCCAGGTTGTAGAGACGGTTGGATTTCAGGTCTATGGTCAGCAGCCGGTGGATCTCTCTGTCCGCATCTTCAGTGCTGATGAGGACAGCGTAGTAGGATATGGGATTGCCATCATCCTGAACGATGATGGAGTGATTGGTTTCGGGAGCCGTGAGGAACAGGGTTCCAGGCTCAATATGGAAGCGTGTCCTTTCATTGAGGAAGCTGGCATTTCCCTGAATGAAATAGTGGAGTTCAAACTCGTTATCACCATGAGAATGGAAACGGCTGTGCCATCTTATTTCTGTTTCTTCCTTCATCTGGTACACGAATACGACATCCAGAATTTTCACAAATTGCCCCTATAAAGGTCAATTATATGTATGAACTGTCAATTCTGTCCATTCCTTTTAGCCCGGGAGGGACAGATACTTGAAACAGATTGAAACCGCAGCTCTTTCCTGCCGCCTCATCAAGGTGTTGCCCTGAGAGTTCGGTTCTTTCATACAGCTTGAGGGTGGAGGATTATTTGAAAACCATAATTGGAATTGATAACGGAACACAGAGCACAAAAGTTGTGTTCTATGACTTTGAAAATAAAAAGATAGTGGCCTCTGCCTCAGCCGGGCATGAAATGATTTCCAGAGAAGATGGCAGCCGTGAGCAAAAGGCTTCCTGGTGGATCGATGCCCTGACTTCCTGTTTCGAACAGATTGATCCTGTCCTCAGGAAAACCGCTTTGGCCGTGGGCGTTTCGGGACAGCAGCACGGATTTGTCCCCATCGATGCCCAGGGAAATGTACTCAGTGATGTCAAGCTCTGGTGTGACACCTCCACTGCCGGAGAGTGCCGTGAATTGACCGAAAACTATGGAGGCGAGGCCAAACTGCTGGAAGATACGGGAAACCTGATCCTTCCCGGTTATACGGCGTCCAAAATCCTCTGGTTTAAAAAGGCAAATCCCGAAGCCTATGCCAGAATGGCAACGGTTCTTCTGCCTCATGATTATCTGAATTATTATCTCACCGGGAAAACCGTGATGGAATATGGAGATGCCTCAGGAACTGCCTTGCTGGATGTTCGTAACAGAACCTGGCACAAAGGCCTTGTGAAGGCTCTGGATCCTGACAGAGACCTGATGAGCTGTCTCCCCGATCTTGTAGATCCCTGGGAGCCCTCCGGAACTCTTCTCCTCGACGTTGCCGCAAAGTTTGGAATACCCTGGGGAATTCCTGTGTCTTCCGGCGGGGGAGACAATATGATGGGCGCTGTGGGCACGGGGACTACAAAAGATGGTGTATTGACCATGAGCCTGGGAACCAGCGGTACCCTATACGGCTATTCTGATACTCCTATTATCGATCCAGACGGGAATCTGGCGTCATTCTGCTCCAGCTCCGGTGGTTGGCTGCCCCTTTTGTGCACCATGAACTGTACGGTGGCCACAGAACTGATGCGTCAGCTTTTTGACTGCGGTGTCAAGGAATTCGATGAGATGGGCGGCAAGGCCCCCGCCGGTGCCGAGGGCATTCTAACCCTGCCCTTCTTCAATGGAGAGAGGACTCCCAACCTGCCCCATGGTAAAGGATGCATTGTCGGTATGACCGCCGGAAACGTCAAGAAAGAGAACATCTTCCGCTCCGCTCTGGAATCGGCCATCCTGGGAATGAAACTGGGCCTCGACTCCTTTGAAAATCTGGGATTCAAGCCCCGGGAAGTCCGCCTTATCGGGGGAGGAGCTAACTCTAAAATATGGAGGCAGATTACCGCCGATGTTTTGAACCTGCCTGTTGTGATTCCCCTGAATACGGAAGCCGCCGCCCTGGGTTCTGCTCTTCAGGCTCTCTGGTGTCTGAAGAAGTCGGAAGGGGCAGATGTGGATATCAACAGCCTGATTGACGAACATGTCAAACTGGATGCCGGGAAGGGATGTCTTCCCCATCCGGAAAACGTTAAAAAATACAAAGAGGTCTATGCAGAGTACAGCAAATATGTGAATGCTCTGACCCCTCTCTTCTCTTAATGTTATTTCAAGGTTCCGGAAAGGGTTTCCGGTTTCGAATTATTGATACAGTTTTATTCTAAGGAGATTCAGTATGAGTCAAGTATTTATTGGTGATAAAGAATATTTCAAAGGCATTGGCAAGATCCCTTTCGAAGGAAAAGGTTCGGATAATCCCCTGGCATTCAAATTTTATGATGAAAACAAGAAAGTTCTCGGCAAAACCATGAAGGATCATCTCCGATTCGGTATTGCCTATTGGCACAGCTTTTGTGCTGATGGAGGGGACCCCTTTGGCAATTCCACACTGATCCATCCCTGGGCCCAGGCTGATGGTCTGGATAAGGCCAAAAATAAGGCGGACGCCGCATTTGAGTTCATTTCAAAACTGGGGGCTCCTTATTACTGCTTTCACGATGCGGATGCGTCTCCCGAAGGAGCCAGTCTTTCCGAATATGAAAGTAATATGCAGACTGTAACAAAAATGCTGAAAGAGAGACAGGACGCAACAGGCATCAAGCTGCTGTGGAATACGGCCAATTTGTTTTCCAATCCCAGGTACATGAATGGTGCTTCAACCAACCCGGATTTTCAAGTCCTGGCCTATGGCGCGGCCCAGGTGAAAGCCTGTCTGGAAGCTAATGTGGTTCTGGGTGGTGAAGGATACACCTTCTGGGGCGGACGGGAAGGATACATGTCTCTTTTTAACACCAATATGAAAAGAGAAAAGGACCATCTGGCCCAGTTCCTTATCGCAGCCCGTGACTACGGAAGAAAAATTGGTTTCAAGGGAAAGTTTTATATTGAACCCAAACCCATGGAACCCACCAAACATCAGTATGATTATGATGCGGAAACGGTTATCAATTTCATCAAGTCCAACGGTCTTGAAAATGATTTTGCCTGCAACATCGAAGCCAATCACGCCACACTGGCGGGCCACTCTTTTGAACATGATGTGCAGCTTTCGGCGGAATATGGCCTTTTGGGCAGCGTCGACGCCAACCGGGGTGACATGCAGAAAGGATGGGATACAGATCAGTTTCCCAACAGCGTGTATGAGACAACCGAAGTCATGCGCATCATCCTGGGCATGGGTGGTTTCAAGACCGGGGGATTGAACTTTGATGCAAGAATCAGAAGAAACTCAACGGATATGGAAGACTTGTTTGTCGCCCATATCGGCGGTATGGATACTTTCGCTTTGGGTCTGGAAATGGCTGCCAAAATCCAGGAAGACGGAAAAATGGACAAGATGAAAGCCGAGCGCTATTCCTCCTTCGATTCAGGCAAAGGAAAAGACTATGAGGCGGGAAAGCTCAGTCTTGAAGATTTGACCAAACTGGCTCATGAAAACGGGGAGCCTGCCACCATCAGCGGCAAACAGGAATACTTTGAGAACCTTGTCAATCAGACAATTTTCGGATAAATACGGGCACGCCTGTATTCAATCGGGAACCATTGCAGGTCCTCGCTGACCAACGCAATTTTTCATAAAATGGGAGATTCTCCGTTGGAGAAGCTCTCGCAAAACCTCCTTTTTTCTTTTTTTGGAACCGGGTTTTTTCAGCCCGGTTCCTTCTCATTCTATTTCCACCACACAGAGTTCTTTCTTGAATCCCATCGTGAAACTTGAATTCGATTGAAACCAATCTGTTGTCAGTCTATACTGAACGTATATATTTTAAAAAAGCAGGACAACATCATGAAAATCGGGTTTATAGGCACTGGGAATATGGCAGGCGCCTTTATCGGCGGTCTTATCAAAGCTTGTATCATTCAAAAAAGTGAAATATTTGTCTCTGACGCATCCCAGGATGCTCTGGACCGAATCTCATCCCTCTACGAGGGATTAAATACATCCACAGACAATCTGGAATTTCTGGGCAGCCTGGATTTTCTGGTCCTTTCGGTAAAGCCTCATATCTACGAACCCGTGATCCGTCAGATCCGTGATTCTATTTCAATGAATACGGTGGTCATAACCATTGCTGCGGGAAAAACAAGGGCCCAGGTTCTGGAGCTCTTCGGCAAGGATATCAAGCTGGTGAGAACCATGCCTAATACTCCGGCTCTTGTGGGGGAGGGAATGACCGCGGTCTGCCCTGGAGATAATCTGAGTCTTGATGAAGTCAATCAGGTTCTAACCCTGCTGAATGCCGTGGGTCGGACTGAGATTCTGGAGGAGCATCTTATCGATGGGTATACCGCCCTCTGCGGTTCCAGCCCCGCCTATGTCTACATGTTCATTGAAGCTATGGCGGATGCGGCAGTAAGAGAAGGCCTTCCCCGTGATAAAGCCTATTCCATGGCAGCACAGTCTGTCCTCGGTTCTGCCAAGATGGTGTTGGAAACGGGAATTCATCCCGGTCAGCTCAAGGATCAAGTCTGCTCGCCCGGAGGGTCGACCATCGAAGCCGTAGGTGTATTGGAACAGACGGGATTCCGCTCCTCCGTCATGGAAGCCATTCGGGTCTGCGCGGATAAATCAAAAAAGCTTTCAAAAAGCTGAGGAGCCGGCAAACACGGGAAAATGAACAGAACCAGTTTTCATCCTAAGTCATGCATCATCTCTTTTCTTTTTCTTATGGTTTTACTGTCTCCCCTCAGGGCAAGTACAATCATTTTTGACCACATCACCCAGAAAGACGGATTATCAAATAACGCCGTATCAGGGATCGTTCAGGACAGGAGGGGTTATCTCTGGTTCGGAACACAGAACGGCCTGTGCCGTTATGATGGCAAGGTCTTTCTATCCTATGAACATGATCCCTTCGACAGGAACTCTCTGCCCCATAATTTGATTCAAACCCTTTACCTTGATCCCGTTGATCCTTACCTCTGGATTGGAACCTATGAGGGACTGTCCAGGTTTAATATGGAAACTGAAGAATTCTATAATTACAGTGCTTATCAGCACAACAAGGGTGAAGTCCTCTCCAATGAAGTCGTTACCACCATTATCAAGGATGACGAGGGGGCTCTCTGGGTGGGGACCCTGAAGGGTCTGAACAGGATCGATCCTGTCAGTCAGGAAATCAGATCCTATTTTCATAATGATCTGGAGGGGGACTCTCTTCTCCATGATACGGTGCGCAGTCTGTTTATCGATAATCGTGGAAGACTCTGGATCGGAACCTACGGAGGTCTGGATCTGTATCTTCCGGAGACCGATACTTTCAGGCATTTCAAGGCTGACCCGGAAGATCCCGGGGCTCTCCAGTCTCCCTATGTCATGGCCCTGTGTCAGACTGATGATTTTAATATCTGGGTGGGGACATGGGATGGAGGTGTCTCTCTGTTGAATCCTGTTACTGGAAAGATTCTGGAACATATTCCCCTGGAAGATAATGTTTATCTCCTGTCTGCGGATCCATCGGGAGATCTCTGGATAGGGACCTGGGGGAATGGGCTCTATCAGTGGTCTTCCGCGACAAAGACCCTCAACCATCATGCAGCAGATCCGGATGATCCATATAAATTGAATCATGGCATCGTCTATTCCTTCCTCCGGGACAAGGGGGGTGTGTACTGGATCGGTACCAATGGCCGGGGTGTGAACAAGCTTAATCCTCAAAAAAAGGATTTTCGCTTCATCTCTCATGATGTGAATAAACCCCTGTCTCTGCCCGAAGATAATGTCAGAGACATTCTAATAGATCGTGAGGGGAGGTATTGGGTTGCCACCTACTCTGAAGGACTCTGGCGCTTTGAGGGTGATCCCCTTGACTGGGATGTCAAGCACTGGATGCCTGACCCTGAAAATCCCTGGTCTTTGTCTCATTTTAATGTTGCTTGCCTTCTGGAAGATTCCAAGGGCCGCCTCTGGGTGGGATCCCTGGGCGGTTTGGATCGATTTATTCCCGAGACAAATGACTTCGACCATATCTCTCTCCTTGGTTATAGTTCCATTCCCGGTGATGAGCCCATTGTCTACTCTATCACTGAAGATCTGGACGGGACATTCTGGATCGGAACATACAGCTCAGGACTCATTCACTGGTCCGAATCAGAGGGGATTCTGGATGTTTTTAACTACCTTCCCGGAAAATCAACCCTGAGTAATAATCTTGTTTTCTGCCAGCTCCTGGACAGCCGTGGTACCCTGTGGGTGGGGACGAATATGGGATTGAACCGGTACAACCGGGACAAAAAGGAGTTTGAGATTTTCTATCATGATCTGGATGACCAGTCCAGCATCAGCAATAATGTCATAATGAGTTTTTTTGAGGATTCATCAGGGCAACTCTGGATCGGGACGGGAGGCGGTGGGCTCAATCTTCTGGAACCCGGATCGGATTCTTTTTCTCACTATACCCGGTTGGATGGACTCAGCTCCAACCACGTTCAGGCTGTGGAAGAAGACGGGCAGAACCGTTTGTGGATTTCCACAATGAGCGGTATCAGTGTTCTGAATCCCGAAGACGGCACTATTCTGAATATTGATGAGAGCGACGGAATCACGGCAGACCAGATGGACAACAGTTCTACCATCGATAAAGAGGGTTATCTCTATTTCGGAAGCTCTGAGGGTGTCTTACGTTTTGATTCGGCAATCCTCTATGATAATCCCCATCCGCCGGCCATGTGGATGAATGAAGTCCAGGTTATGGGAGAGGCTTATCCATTTCTGGACTCCCTAGTAAAGGGAGAAGAGCTCGTTTTGAACTGGGAACAGAGTTATATCAGCTTTGAATATGCGGCGCTGGATTTCACTTCTCCTGCTCAGAATCAATATCGTTATATGCTGGAAGGACTGGACCGTGACTGGGTTCTCAGTGGGACTCGGAATTTTACCGCCTACCAGAACCTGTCGCCGGGGCACTATATTTTTCGCGTCCAGGGCTCAAATAATGACGGAGTCTGGAATGAAGTCGGATTGTCCCTTCCCATATATGTGAAGGCACCGCCCTGGAGACAGCGCTGGTTTTTTATCATTTATATTGCAGCCGGGATCATGGCTATTTTTTTGATTTCTAATGTACAGGCTAACTCCCTGCTGAAGCGGAAGCTGAATACTGTGGTCAGCAGCCGGGATAATCTGCAGGCCCTCAATACCAAATTGGAGCAACTGGCCTGGATTGATTCTCTGACTGGTTTGTCCAACCGGCGGTATTTTGATCTGTCCATGAATAATCTCTGGCATCTTGCTATAAGAGAAAATAAATTCATGACTCTGATGATGATTGATGTGGATCATTTTAAGCCTTACAATGATTTTTATGGCCACCAGATGGGTGATGAAGCCCTCCGGATAGCAGGCCGTTTGATTCGAAGCATTATGAGACGGGATACAGACGCAGTCTGCCGCTACGGTGGTGAAGAATTCACGGTTCTTCTCTTTGATACGAATATTTCTGAAGGTGAAGTTCTTGCTGCGGCACTATTGGAGAGTTTCCGGAAGGAAAATATCCTGCATGAAGGCTCCTCGGTTGCTCCCTATTTGACAATTTCCATCGGCCTTTCCGGCTTTGTTCCCGGGTTTGAACAGCTTCCCAGGGAATTGGTGGATGAAGCTGATAAGGCTCTGTATGAAGCTAAAAACAGAGGCCGGAATCAGTACGTGGTCTATCCGGGTAGATCAAAGGACAGTGGCCCATCATGAAGAAGGATAATGTAGAACTCATATGTAATATTGGAGAGCTTTCAGACCTGTTTCGGGAAAAGAGTGATGTCCGGGGATTTTTAATGAAGGTGGTCAGGACGGTTTCCGGTCATATGAAGGCCGATGTCTGCTCCATATATCTCTATGATGAGTATCTTGACCGTCTCATTCTGGAAGCAACGGAAGGGTTGAATCCGGATCTCATAGGTAAACTCATCATGACGACAGGAGAAGGTCTTGTGGGAATCGCCCTCAAGGAACTCAGGCCTATACTCGAAAAAAAAGGACAGGACAATCCTCATTTCAAGGAGATTTCCGGTAGTGGTGAAGACCAGTACCAGGCTTTTCTGGCTGTTCCGATCCTCCAGGGGCTGACCCGTATCGGGGTTCTTGTGCTTCAGCACCATCAATCCGGGTTTTTTAACAAAAATGACATGATGGCCCTTCGGGCCATCAGCTCCCAGTTGGCGGCAACTCTTGAAAACGCCAAACTCCTGATGGGTGTCACAAAGGTGGTTCAGCCGGCTCCTGTGGAAGAACTGTCATTGATCAAGGGCAAAGCTGTTGTGGAAGGGATTGCCATTGGTCTGGCCTATGTGATGGAATCGGATAAGAGTGAAGATCTTCATTTCGGATTGCCCCAGAGCTGCCTAGACGCCGACCTTGATGACTTTTTAAGAGCTGTAACCCAGACGGAAGAACAACTGACGACCCTCCAGTACGAGATGGAAGAACAGCTTTCTGATGTAGGTTCTCTTATTTTCAGCACTCATTTGCTGATGCTCAGAGATTCAGGTTTTATCGGAAAAATGGAAGAGGACGTCAAGGGTGGTGTTCTTCCCTGTGATGCCATCATTTCAAGAGTGAAATACTTTCTGAAAATTTTTTCTGAAAGTGAGAATCCAAGACTTCAGGAAAAGGTTCAGGATATACGGGACCTGGGACACAGACTCCTGCGGAATCTGGCTGGGGAGGAACAGGAATCTGGAGACTATTCCGGTCAAATCCTGGTCGCCAGAGAACTGCTTCCATCTGAACTGGTCAAAATAACGGCTCAGCATGTAGAAGGTCTGGTACTCTACAGTCAGGGAGCCTCGGCGCATATTACAATCCTCGCCAAATCACTGGGAGTCCCTCTGATCTATACGGATGACCGAAAACTCCTTTCTATACTCCCAGGTAGCCCCCTTATTCTGGATGGACTCCAGGGCAATCTTCTGGTCAATCCGGGAGAGGAGACTATGGCCCAGTTTAAGGCTCTGATGAATGATCATAAACTGCTGAAAGAGAAGGCGGAGCTGGTCGAGGATCAGACCGTGAGCCTCGACGGGCAGAGGATTCATCTGAGGGCCACCATTAACCTGATCAGCGACATAAAAATTGCTGTTAAGATGAAGGCTGAAGGAATTGGTCTTTACCGCAGTGAATTTCCTTTTCTTATCCGGAACAGTTTTCCCAGTGAGGAAGAACAGTATCTGGTATATAAAAAAATCTTTGACGGAATGGATTCCTCCGTCATAACTCTGAGGACTCTGGATATCGGAGGGGATAAAATCCTATCTTATATGCCTGATTCGGAAGAGGACAATCCCTTCCTGGGTCTCAGGGCTCTCCGATTTCTTCTCCAGAACAAGAAAATATTTGTTGGCCAGCTCAAGGCCATGCTGAGAGCCGGGCAGGGACGCAGTTTCCGCATTATGTTTCCCCTGGTTTCATCTCTGGATGATTTTAAGCAGGCAAGACGGATGGTCGAAAAGAGTATTGAATTCCTCAGAAGAGATGGTTTTGAATGCGCCACAATTCCTGAATTGGGAGTCATGATTGAGCTTCCTTCGGCTGTCATTATGGCGGAAGATCTGGCCAGAGAAGCCGACTTTATGTCTGTGGGTTCCAATGATCTGGTCCAGTATCTGCTGGGTGTGGACAGAACCAATGAAAAAGTCTCCGGCCTGTACGAAGCCAGGCATCCTGCGGTGCTCAGGTCAGTCGCCCGTATTACAGAAGCATCACAAAAAGAGAATTGTCCTTTGAGTATCTGCGGAAACATGGCCTTTGACCGGGCACTGGCTTATTTTTTGGTGGGTGTGGGAGTTCGCAGTCTATCCATGCCGCCTGTACAGATTCCAAGGATGCAGGAGTTCCTGAAAAATGTAGATGTAAAAAAAGCAGAAGAAGACTGCCGCCGCCTCCTGGAAATGGACAATCTGGAGGATATAAACAGCATACTGGATGAAGCACTTGCTGCCATAGAAGCCTGAGAGAGGCTTCCAATCTTCTATTCTTTATCTATATAATTATCAAGAATCGTCTGAATTGTCTGAGACCTCAGCTGTTCCCTGATCAATTCTTCCGTATCCGACCAGAACGCGGAAATAGCGCAGTCGGCAGAACGGCCGCATGTTGCGTCTCCTGATGTACAGGGTGCCAGAATAACACCTTCTTCCACTGCTTCCAGAACATCCAGAACTGATATCTCATTTAATTCCCTGGAGATCCAGAATCCCCCGGACGCCCCTCTGACAGATTCGGTGATTCCTGCTTTTTTCAGCTTGGTAAAAATCTGCTCCAGAAATATAGGAGAGAGCTCCTCACTATTGGAAATTGATTTTATGGAAATAGGTTTGTTTTCTTCATTTAGGGCCATGTTCATTATTGCTCTTATTGCATACCGGCCTTTTGTTGTTATTCGCATAGACTCATAATATCGCTATTACTATGGTCGGGCAAGTGATCTGATGCACTCATAAGGCTACTTTGGATAAAAAGTACCCGAAATAGTACCAAAATTAACATGAGATTTATATATGAGAGCCTTTCTCAGGTATTAACATAAGTTAAGACTACAAATTAACCCCAAGGATAGAGAAATAATGAATGGAAAAGAATTAATAATAAAAGCATTTCAAGGTAAAGCGACAGAACGGGCTCCCTGGGTTCCTTATACGGGAGTTCAGATTGCTAATTTGAAAGGCTATGATGCCCAGGAAGTTCTGCAGGATGGAGAAAAGCTTCTGGAATGTCTGCTTGAATCAAACAAGCAGTATACTCCCGATGGACAACCTGTCGTATTCGACCTCCAGATTGAAGCCGAGATTCTGGGTTGTGATCTGCTATGGGCCAAGGACTCTCCTCCTACTGTCAGGAATCACCCCCTGGCGGATACAAAGGAGATTCCCGGTAAGATCCCGTCAAAGTCGGAAGGGAGAATTCCCATGGTTCTGGATGTTATGAACAAGATGAAAGCGGCAGTCGGTGATACGACAGCTCTATATGGACTTGTCTGCGGTCCTTTCACACTGGCCTCTCACCTGAGAAGCACCAACATCTTTATGGATATGTACGATGATGAAGAGTATGTTAAAAAATTGATGGCTTATGCAACGGATGTCTCCATTGCCGTCGCGGATTACTATATTGAGGCGGGAATGGATATCATCGGATCAGTCGATCCTCTGGTTTCACAGATCTCTCCCGATATGTTTACACAGTTTATGGCTACTGATTATAAAAGATTTTTTGATCATGTCCGATCCAAAGGTGTTTACAGCTCTTTCTTTGTCTGCGGTGATGCCACAAAGAACCTGGAAGCCATGGCACTGACTGGACCGGACTGTCTCTCCATTGATGAAAACATCGACATTGTGGAAGCAAAAAAAGTAACAGAGGCTCACAATATTCTAATTTCCGGCAACATGCAGCTTACGGTTGTTATGCTCCTGGGGAATCAAAAAGACTGTCAGAAAGCAGCCATTGATCTGATGGATAAGATGGGCACAAAAGGCTTCATACTGGCGCCAGGCTGTGATATTCCCTTCGGTGTTCCTGTTGAAAACATTGTAGGAGTCGGTCAGGCTGTGCAGAATATCGAAGCCACCAGAACATTCCTTTCAAGCTATGTGAAAGAAGTCGTGGATATCGATGTTGAAATGCCTGATTATGAGAACCTGGATTACGTTCTTATCGAGGTTTTGACCATTGATTCTGCCACCTGCGCAGCCTGTGGATATATGAAAGCCGCTGCGGATGACATGATTGGGATTTTCGGTGACAAGAAAGTGAAGGTCATTGAACGAAAAATTCTTGAACCTGAAAATATTGCCCGCCTGGGTATCCTGGGAGTCGCCAACCTTCCATCTATGGCTGTGAATGGAAAGGTCACCCATGTTTCCCTGATCCCCAACCGTGCCGAGTTGGAAAAAGAGATCGCATCTCTGGTCTGAATTGACTTGATTAATGTTCATCGGGGGCCCGATTCTGAAGGAGACTTTTTTATGAGTACTGGAATAGATATTGTCCTGCTGGCAGGATTCCTCGGAGCGGGCAAAACAACGGTCCTCAATGAACTGATCAGACTTTTCCATGACCGCAAGCTGGGGATGCTTGTAAATGATTTCGGAGAGGTCCCTGTGGATGGGTCTTTATTGAAGAATGAAAATCCTGAACTTCTGGAAGAGGGACATAAAATATATGAGATCGGGAATGGCTCCATTTTCTGTTCCTGTCTCAAGGCTCCATTCCTCTATGGCCTGAAGTATTTTGAAAAGGAAAAACCCGATCTTCTATTTATCGAAGCTTCGGGTCTGTCCGATCCCTCCAGCATGAATAAGATTCTGAAAGAACATCATCTGGACGATCAATTTTCTATCAAACATGTAGTGACCCTGATCGATCCCATTCGTTATAAGGCTCTTATCACAGTGCTGGAAGTTATTGGACGGCAGATCTCTTCTGCGGATCAGATCCTTATCAACAAGGTGGACCTGATCTCTCAAAAGGATCTGGAAGAATTAATACATGATCTGAAACTGCGTTCATCCGCACCCTTTCAGACAGGCTCCTTCGGACAGTTTGATTATTCTTTTATTGATGATGAGACCACCCAGGTCATGGACGAGGACAGGGAGAGCTGCAATACCCCCGAGTCTCGACCAGGCAGCCTGTTCCTGGAAGGAACTCTGGAGAGTGAGCAGGTGTTGAAAGATTTTATGGGCCGGGTTGAAAGCGGGATATACAGGCTGAAAGGGTTTCTGGAACTGGAGGGCAAGACCTTTTATGTTTCTGATAATACCAAAGGATACTCCATGACCGAGACTGCTAAACCGGGGATAAAGCCGGGACTCACTGTCCTCTGCCCCCTGGGAAATGAAAAAAATATCGCCCGCCTCTGGAGAGAGATTCAGGGTGCTTCCCTATGACGCAACTGATAATCCTGGGAGGATTTTTGGGCTCAGGAAAGACCACTTTTATGGTCAAAGCCGCCGAAATGCTGGAACGAAGAGGGTCTACCGTCTCGGTGATCACCAATGATCAGGGAGATACTCTGGTAGACAGCCTCTATGCCGCAGTGGATGGAATAGACACCCGTGAAGTGTCGGGTGGATGCTTCTGCTGCCGTTTTCCCGATTTTCTGGAAACAGTGAAGGCTCTTATTGCAGACAAAACCCCTGACTTTATCATTGCAGAAGCAGTGGGCAGCTGCACCGATCTGGCAGCCACTGTGATTAATCCACTCGTGGAATTCCATAAGGATACGGTGAAGGTTATTGCCTATCTGACTCTTGTGGATGGACTGCGGCTGCAAAAAGAATACCTGGATATGGATCTTTTTAAGCCCCTGGAACCGGGAGAAGTTCTGATCTCTCATCAGATAAGGGAATCCGAGGTTCTGGTCATGTCAAAAACAGATCTTTTAGAGAAAGACCAGCTGGCTTCGGGTTTGTCTTTCTTAAAAAAACTGAACCCGAAGGCTCTTTATTTTCTATGTTCTTCCCACAGCGGGGATGGGCTTGATCTTTTATTAGACAGATGTCTGCAGGGGTTTCCCCTGGACTTTTCTCAGCGGGTGCCCCTTGATTATCAGGTTTATGCGGATGCAGAGGCTGCCTATGGATGGTATAACGGTTCCTGGAAGATGGAAAGTCAAATCGACCAGGACCCTATGGATCTCAGCTTTATCATCATGGAATCTTTCCGGAACCCCCTGCTGGGAGAAGTGGCCCATGCCAAGCTTTTTATCACCACCCCCGGGGGGGGGCTCAAGGTGAGTTTCGTATCGGGACATATACAGGCAGATGAAATCGGCCTGTTTGAGGGTAAGGTGGGGCGGATGAAGATCACCCTTAACATCCGTTCGGCCTGTGTTCCCGAGACCATTGAACAGCATGTTCTGGAACTACAAAAGAGCCTGAGGGATAGGGGATTGCAGATTATTGACTATGCATGCAATTCGCTGATCCCTTCTCCACCCAAACCTTATTATTCCTGAAGGGATCAGAAAACGTAACGGATTCCCAGAGAAGTCGACCAGTCCAGATCTACTCCTTTGAGGAAGGATATTCCCGGACCGGCTTCGATATACAGGTTCAGGGGAATCTCTTCAAAGGTATACTCCCATCGGAGAAGTCCCAGGACAGACATATTAAATTCATTTCCCATATTCACATTCAGCTGTGGACCCAGAGACAGGGGAAAGGGCTGGTCTTTGATCATGATATCCGCCAGTGTGAACATCAGGTTTCCACCCAGGGTAAAACCATTGTATAAGGTTCCTGCCAGGACATTGATTTCCAGGTAATTGGCCAGTCTATAGCCGAATACAAGACCTGATGGGTATCCCAGAGCGACTCCGGCTTTGGCTCTTCCTTCAAGACTTTCCGTATTCAGATTTATTTCTTTAATCTCTTTATCTTCCACCTTTTTGTTCTGTCCAAAAATCGGAAGAACCAGACTTATCATCAAAAGTATCAACACTGTTTTTTTCATAAAAAATTCTCCTCGGGACCTCAATCTGCATTGAAGACGGTATCCTTGTTAAGTATATCTGAAATAGAAAAAGTTTCCTCTTTAAAATCATAAAAATAACACCATCTGGGCATACTTCAAGCGGTTATGCTAAACTGGAGGGGATGAGTAGCATGGAAGATATTGAAGATCCACGGATAACACATGATTCTGCCAGGATCGAAAAGGTTAGAGAGCTGCTGGTGACCAGGGAAGAGCTGGATCATCTTGTCCAGATCTTTAAAATCTTCGGAGATCCCTCCCGCCTCAAAATTATCAATGCCCTGATTGAAGATGAGCTCTGTGTACATGAGATTGCCGAATTAATGGAGATGAGCCAGCCTGCTGTCTCCCATCAGCTCAGGCAGCTCAAGCAGGCCCATGTGGTCAATTCCAGACGGGCGGGCAAACATATTTTTTATTCACTTTTAGACGAGCACGTCATACAGATCTTCAGAATCTGCCAGGAACACCTGTCCGAGGGATGAATGAATCGATTGTCATCCTGCAGCCGGATTTGTAGAGACAGCCTCATCTGCCGGGGCCTATACTATGGAAATCAATCTTGAACCCTCTCTTGTACACAGCCGTTTTGATGAACACCGATACGGCAGAGTCGGGGACCTGGTCCCCCCGCTTGTGGATGAGATTTTATCCGGGAAAATTCAGGGTTCCCGCCAGGTCTGAAGCATCCGCATTGGCTTTGACCTGTTCGGGGTTTCTGCATCCGGGAATCACCGTGGTGACCACCGGGTCTCTCAGGCACCAGGCCAGGGCCCAGGCTGCCATGGAAATACCCTCAGGAACCTCCTCTTTCTGAATTTTCTGTACTTCTGAAAGGTCGGAGTTGATCTGCTCCTGTGATCTGCGACTCCTCAGATCACCCTCAGGAAAGACTGTTCCCGGCTTGTACTTTCCGCTCAGAAAGCCGCTGGCCAGAGGGACTCTGGCAAAGACTCCCAGGTTCTGTTGGCGGCACTCTTCAAAGGCGGACGATTCGGGTCTCCTGTCCAGGCGGTTGTAATAGAGCTGGAGCATTTCGGCACCCACTACACTAGCTTTTTCCGATTGATACTCCAGAACGCCCTCATGGCTGTTGGATATGGATATTCCCAGATGACCGATGGCACCGGATTGTTTCTGCTTGTCCAGATAGGTCCACAGTTCCTGATTGTCAAAGACGATGTTGTCTCCCGAATGGAACTGATAGACATCGATGTGGTCGGTTCTCAGGCTCTTGAGGGACTCTTCCAGCTGTTTCTTTACATCCTTCACAGTCCAGAGCTGATCACGGGTCAGATAATCCGTGTAGTGATGCCCGAATTTTGTGGCTACAATCCACTTCTCCCTGTCCTTTTGGATGGCCTTGCCCACAAAAGATTCTGAGAGGTGATCACCATAGCACTCGGCCGTATCTATCAGATTGATTCCTGCATCCCGGGCGGCGTCCATGACGGCATCCACTTGATTCTGGGAATACTCCTCTCCCCATTCTCCTCCGTATTGCCAGGTGCCTATTCCTACGACCGAAACTTTCAGTCCTGTTTTTCCTAATGTTCTGTATTGCATGACTTCTCCTTTTGGGATTATAGCAGCCTGTCGGGCTTAATCATTATTGTTCTATTTTTGATCTTTTTCATCTCTTCTTCGTCACTCAATTGTCAAATATGCTCTATATTCTCCTCAATCGTTCCTAAAATAGAAGAAAAATCTCTAACAATAGTTTCAAAAGCACTAAGTCCGACAGACTGCTAGGGACGCCGTATTTCGGAAAAACCGGTATAGGGAACCAGGTTTTCAGGAATCCGGATGGAGCCGTCCTCCTGCTGAAAGTTTTCCAGAACAGCGATAATGCCTCTTGAAATGGCGATGGCCGTCCCGTTGAGAGTATGGACCAGATGGTTTTTACCATCTTCATCCTTGTATCTGATCCCCAGTCGTCTCGACTGATAATCGGTACAGTTTGAGGTACTGGTCACTTCTCCCCAGTCACCCTCATCCCCCCGTCCGGGCATCCAGGCTTCCAGATCAAACTTTCTATAGGCAGGCCCACCCAGGTCTCCCGTGCAGGTATCGACAATACGGAACGGGATTTCCAGACCCTCGAATATTTCTTCTTCGATGGAACGGAGTTTCAACAGCAGATCATCCGATTCCTCAGGTTTGCAGTAGGCAAACATCTCAATCTTGGTAAACTGATGGACCCTGTAGAGCCCCTTAGAATACTGACCGGAGGCTCCTGCTTCTCGTCTGAAACAGTGGGAGACTCCCGCCATCAGGATCGGTCCTTTGGAGACATCGACCATCTGTCCGGCATAGTATCCGCCCAGGGTGATCTCGGCGGTTCCCACAAGGCAGGTGCCCGTTCCTTCCAGGGTATAGATATTGGACTCTTCACCCCGGGGATTGAAACCGATGCCTTCCACAATTTCTTCCCGGGCAATATCGGGTGTGATGGTCAGCACGAATCCATGCTTCTGCAATATATCAAGGGCGTAGCGTGTCAAAGCCAGCTCCAGAAAAACGGCTTCGTTCTTCAGATAGTAAAATTTGGAACCCGAAACACGGGTGGCATTTTCAAAATCCACAAGGTCCATGGCTTCGGCCAGTTCCACATGATCTTTGGCTTTAAAGGAGAACTCGGGAAGGGTCCCGCTTCTCAAAATTTCCAGGTTATCCTTGTCTTCCTTCCCGACAGGGGCATCCGGGTGGGCCATGTTGGGAATCAGGACGGCGGCTTTCTGCAGCTCCTTCAAGAGACTGTCCATTCCGACTTCCACCTGGGAGATCTGCTCCTTGAGAGCCTTCCCTTCATCGATCAGCCCCTGCCGGAGTTCGGGGTCCAGCTTCCCCTTCATCTTCGAGGCGTTTTCATTTCTCTGGCGCCTGAGATCTTCCAGTTCCTGTATCACGAGGTTGCGCTGATCATACAGTTCAACTACTTTTTCGGGAGCCGCGGTGACATTGCGGTTCTTGATGTTTTCACGGACAGAGTCCAGATTATCTTTGATAAATTTAAAATCCAGCATAGTATAGTGATAGTAACAGATTGGAATTTATTGATCAATTCATTTCAAATGAATTGATCAATTCATTTCTATTGAAAGGCGTTCATGACAATAGTCAATGATCCCATAAAAAGGAGTCCCCCGTGAAAGTGAAATTTTTGATCCTGCTTTTACCTCTGTTTCTGATCCTCTCCTGCGTCGGAGAGAAACAGAAAAAAGGTACGGCAGCTGAAGTGACCGGGAAGATCATCGGAATGGAGGGAGAGGTCAATCTGGCTGGAAAACCGGCTCAGACAGGAGACAGCGTTCCCGACGAATCAGTCATCACCACCTCTGCTAACGGGTATTGTGAAATTCAATTTCTGGACAGCAACATCATCAAGGTATACGAAGACTCTATCATCCGGCTCTCATTCTCCAAATCAACGATTTCCCTGGACCGGGGTGCCGCCGCGGCAATCCTCCGGAATATAGGGTCACTGATTCAAGGTATGGACGATGTGTTCAGCATCCAATCCGGTGCGGTTGTGGCAGGGATTCGGGGAACTTCCTTCTACATGCAGAGGGAAGACGCCGACACAGCCTATTTCTGCCTCTGTAACGGAGAAATAAACATGAGTGATTCCAATGGAAAATACTCCCAGCCCATGAAGCATACCCATCATGGAGCCGTGAGGATCTCGGAAAAAAATAATCAGATTGAAGTCAGCCAGGCTCCCATGCTCTACCATACGGATGAAGACATGGAAGCCCTGGCATCCCGCCTCGGGGAAAAGATGGACTGGACCCGGGTGGAGAGTTCCCGCTAAGGTTTCGCGAATATACGAAGTTGGCTCGGCCCCATGCGACCAGACGCGATTTGGGGGGAGCCCTTAGAACCGCAGGTTATAAAACCTTCCACTCAATATTTGGCTTTAAATGTTTTTTAGCACAGTCTGCAAGATATAAGTTGATTAGCTGTTGATATTTTATACCAGTTTCATCAGATAGATCCTTGAAATAATCAATTGTTTCAGGATCAAGTCTTATGGTGATTTGTTTCTTTAGTTTGTTTATGTACGGGTTTTTAATAGCATTTGAAAAGTCATAATGATTTCTCATATTATCTACCTCCATAAATAGATTGCTCTTTAGAATCAGCTTTCCTCGCTGAGATAAGTCGAATAATTTCATCATTTGAACGGTAACAATGACAAACAACCAAAAGATTTAAATTTTGTGATACACCCATAATAATAAATCGTTCTTCCTCATGAGAATGATCAGGATCAAAAATAACTAGCGCATTAGGATCATTGAAAACAGTTTTAGCTTCTTCAAAAGAGATTTTATGCTTGTTTTGATTACTTGTATTCTTATCATCATCCCATTCGAAGTCTATTAAACTCATAATTACATGATAACTACATTGTAATGGTTTGTCAAAATATTATTCGAGCCAGGACGGCAAGAAATTTTGCAATCCCTTCAAACCTTTTTCATTAAATTTCCTATTTGGCTTTAGCACAGAACTCATTGTAAAAGCACTCAGAATTACAAGAGCTCCGATTCAAACCGGTCCACCAGGGCCGCAAATCGTCCCAGGGCTTTATTGACGGCCTCGGGGCGGCTCATATCCACTCCTGCGGCCTTGAGAGAATCCAGTGGAAACCGGCTGCCCCCGGATTTAAGAAAGTTCAGGTAAGACTCCCCTTCGGCATCGCCCCCGTCCAGAACCATTTCGGACAAGGCCATGGCCGCAGACAATCCTGTGGCATACTTATAAACATAAAAAGCATTGTAAAAATGAGGGATTCTGAGTCCCTCCAGATCGGCCTGTTCTTCCAGAACCACATCAGGACCGAAATACTTCTCCAGAAGGGTTCTGTATTCAAAGCGGAGACTGTCTACGGTCAGGGGCTTCCCGGCTTCTACCAGGGCATGGCATTTCATCTCATACTCTGCAAACATGGTCTGCCTGTAGATGGTTCCCAGAATATCGTCGATCTGACGGCCCAGAAGGTAGAGGGTCATCTCCTTCGATTCGGAATGATCCATCAGGTAGCGGCCCAGAAGCTGTTCATTGAAGGTAGAGGCTACCTCGGCCTCAAAGATGGTATAATTGTAATTCTGAAAAGGATTGTTCCTGACAGAAAACCAGGAATGCATGGAATGTCCCCCCTCATGGGCCAGGGTGAAGACATCCCGGATATCGTCTTCCTTGTAATTCATCAGAATATAGGGATCCCCCTTGTAGGATCCTGCCGAAAAGGCTCCGGACCGCTTGCCCTTGTTCTCATACCGGTCTACCCAGCCGCTGCTGAGGCCCTTCTTCAGCACAGATCCATACTCTTCTCCCAGAGGAGACAGGGCCTTGAGGACCACATTCACCCCGTCGTCAAAGCTGTGCCGGACAGACATATCGGGTATAAGAGAAACCTTGGTATCATAAAGATGAAGGGCATCCAGCCCCAGGACTCTTTTCCTGAGGGCATAATAGCGGTGGAGAGGAGCCAGATTATCCGAGACAGAGGCAATCAGATTATCATACACATCGACGGGAACATTGTCGGGGAAAAGACTGGCCTCCCGGGCCGATGAAAATCCCCGGACCTTTGCACTGTATATGTCTCTCAGCACACTGCCGCCATAGAGTTCACTGAGGGTGTTTTTGTGACCCTCAAAAACGGTATAGAACTGTTGAAAGGCCTGCTTCCGAATTGCCCGGTCAGGGTCCAGGAGAAACACTCCAAAGGTGGAATTGGTCAGTCCCTTCTCCTCGCCCTTCACTTCGATGGTTCCGAAATTCATATCCCCGTTGGTCAAGGCCGAAAAAGCCTTCCGGGCGGTTTGTGCAAACTCTGCCTGCATGGCCAGAAGAGATTCTTCCTTTTCAGACAGGATATGGGGTTTATACCGGATCATTCTTTCCAGAGGGATGCGGAATTCCTTCAGGACAGGATCCTTCATATAGGAAGCCAGCAGCTCATCCGGGAGAGACTGAATCTCAGGCTTGAGATAACTGGCCTCGGTGCTGCTTTTTGTGGCCACCGCCATATAACGGGAATAACGGCCCATGGAATCGCTGTCTGCCACATCCTCTTCCTTGCGGAGCATGGCGTAGTACCCCAGCCGTTCCTCCAGAATCTCCAGAGAATTGAAAAAATCAAAGCAGCCTCTCAGGCGTTCTGCCGAATCACCCAGGCTGCCCTTGAAGCCGGAGATTTCCGGGATCAGAGCCTCCAGTTCCTTGAGCCCTGCTTCCCAGGCTTCCGAGTCTTTAAACAGAGAGGCAAGGTTCCATTTATTCCCGGAGGGAACATCTTTTCTATTTTTGATTGTCTGACTCATACAAGGGCCTCCAATAGTGAATTCATGACTCTCCCGGCCTTTCCCCTATGGGAGACACGGTTTTTTTCAACATCCGTCAGTTCTGCAGCCGTTTTTCCCGACAGGGCATCCACAAAGACGGGATCATAGCCGAACCCCCCCCCACCGAAGGGAGAGTCGGCGATCCGTCCCTCGAAGGATTCCTGAACAGAATACACCCTGTAGGGGGCTGTGAACAGAACCATGGCGCAGACAAAGAAGGCTTCCCGTTCCGTCACCCCGTCCAGGTTTTTCAGCAAAAGCCTGTTCCGGTCCGGGTCTGTGAGAACAAGCCCGTCCTCGCTGGAACCGTACCGGGCGGAGTAAATCCCCGGAGCTCCTCCCAGGGCGTTCACACACAACCCTGAATCGTCGGCCAGAACAGGCCTTTTAACCAGATTGTAGAGGGTTTCCGCCTTCAGGAGCGCATTCTCCATAAAGGTGCTTCCCGTTTCATCACAATCGAATTCCACTCCCAGATCGGAGGGGATGAGAATCTTATGACCCGAGAAGATCTGCTCCAGTTCTTTTTTCTTATGCATATTGCCAGTGGCGAGTATTATTTCCATAACCATAGAAGATAATGCATCCCGGCGCCTCTGCGCAACCGGAAAATGGGAATCATCAAAAGTCAGTCAGGACAGGAGATCCTATTTTCACCGAGTCCCCCCTTGAGTCCCTGAAGATAGGTTCTGAGATAATACAGTCCCGAATCGACGGAGCCCTTGGGCATATCCAGGAGCCTGGCTATGTCTTCATTACTGGGAACCAGAGGAATGGAATCCAGCTGCTTATCCAGTTTTCGCAGCCTTTTTCTGTACAGTTTGCTGCGTTTCTCAAAGAGGGGAAACTGAAGAGGGTCCCCACTGTTGGCCCACTTTTTTTCGTTCAGATTCAGGCGGCAATAATTCTCAATTCTCTTACGCCTCAGATGTTCCTTCCGGTCATACTTCAGTCTAAGACAGCCCAGAATGGATCGCCTGAGGCGAAGAGCTTCTTCAGGTGCTGGACCCAGGAATGGAAAGGCCGTGAGATAATCATCTTCTTCCAGAAAAGAGATATGCTTCAATACAAAGATCAGCAGCCTCTGCCTCAGGGCATCTTTTCTGTAAGGAGTCATCCCCGAGTTCTCCAGAATGTAGTTCAGCTTATCCAGAAGACAGAATTGATTATCACAGCTGCATCCTGACTCGTCACTCCGAATGTGTTCATACTCGATGATGGATTCTCTCTCGCAAACCCATTCATCTTCCTGTCCTTTCTGGTTTTGGCGGTAGTGAGACCGGAGATGCCAGGTCAGCACACTGTTGAGATAGCAGACAAAAGAGAGTCCCCGGTAATCAAAGTTCATAAGAATGCCGTGAATTCTGCCCAGGAACCCCAGAAGAAAACCACTCCAGTCCTCTTCAGAGAGTGAATTTTTATATCCGGGAAATGAATAGACATACAGGCTCAGCTCATCCAGCAGAGCCCGGTGTCTCTGACCGGGAGTGTTCTCCTCCACAGTCTGCTGATACACAAGAACCTGATGAGTTAAAAAATCGATCATAACGATACCTCCGTGTCCTGGGAGAAACAAGAGTTGTGCCAGGACGAAAAAAAAGGGAAATCATCACGACTTCCCCCGTTTTGTATCCGGATCTTAAGAAATGCTTAAGAAAATGAATGGTATCATACCCCAGGGCAAGCCCTGGACCCGAGCCGCATTTGCGGCACTTATTCGGCAATGCCCGCAAGCGGTCGCTGCCCTCATTTCATTTGCGAATCAGATATCGAATCCCATGGCCTTCCGAAGTTTACCGATTTTGACAGAAGCCAGGGCTCTGGCCTTCAGGGCTCCCCCGGTCAGAACCTGATCGATATAGGATGTATCTTCCATCAGGGCATTATACCGCTCCCGCATGGGTGAAAGAACTCCGTTGATAACATGAAAGAGTTCCTCTTTGGCTTCACCCCAACCCATGCCGCCGGCCCTGTAACGGGCAGCCAGAGCATCCTGCTGTTCGGGAGTTGCAAAAAGTTTATAAAGGGTGAAGACATTGCATGTCTCGGGATCCTTCACTTCTTCTACCGTCTGGGAATTGGTGAGGATCTTATTGCAGAGCTTCTTCAGCTTCTTTTCTGCAAGAAAGAGTGGTATCGTATTATCATAGCTCTTGCTCATCTTCCGGCCGTCCAGCCCCACCACAACCTGTGTGCTTTCGGAAACGACCGCCTCGGGCAGAGTCAGTAGGTCCTGTTTATAGTTTCGGTTCACCGCCTGGGCAATATCCACAGCCATCTCGATGTGCTGAACCTGATCCTTTCCCACGGGGACATAATTGGTATCGAAGAGGAGGATATCTGCGGCCATCAGCACGGGATAGGTATACAGACCCAAATTGATATTGTGATCCTCGGGCCTGCCCTTCTCCCGGTTCTGATCCACCGTGGCCTTATAGGCATGGGCTCTATTCATCAGACCCTTGGCGGTAAAGGCCATGATCATGGTCGTCAGTTCGAAGGTTTCGGGAACATCCGACTGCCTGTAGATCAGGGTTTTTTCGGGGTCCAGTCCGCAGGCCAGCCAGCAGGCAGCGATTTCATAGGTGTATTCTTTCAGGAGTTTGGGGTCCTTGATACTGTTCAGTGAGTGATAATCTGCAATAAAGTAACGGGCATCATAACTCTCGGCCAGTTCCAATGCCGGTTTGATGGCTCCCAGGTAATTCCCGAGATGGGGCATCCCCGTTGGTTTAATCCCGGTCAAAACAACTTTTCCACTCATCCCCAAATCCTTCCTTAATCATGTTTTCTCTGTCAATTTTGCAGGGCCGATTTTAACATAGTCCCTTATTAAAGGAAAGAGACCGGAAAAACCGCCCTCATTTACACTTCAGAGCTCCTTTCTCATCCTCATATTAAATCGGCTTCACAAAACAAACATTGTTTCCACAAAACAGACCCTTTCCCCCCTGTCATTATGATCCATAGGAGATTTTTTACAGCTTTGCAAAAATGACTGGTAAATTCAGCTGATTTCAGGCAAAATATCTGTATGGCACTAATTTTTGTTATAGAAGACAATGACTCGATCCGGGAAGCCGTATCGGGCTACCTGAAGCTCTCTGATTATGAAGTGGAAGAATTTGACGCACTGGGCGGTGTAAAAGAAGCCATGGCATCCAGGAATCCGGAACTCCTGATCCTTGACGCCATGCTGCCCGACGGAGATGGATTCATTTTCGCCAAGGAAATCCGCCAAAAATCTGAAATCCCCATCATATTCATGACAGCCAGAGAATCAGAGTCGGACAGGATAACCGGATTTGAGGTGGGAGCCGATGATTATATCGTCAAACCCTTTTCCCCGAAAGAACTGGTTTTGAGAGTGGGAGCTGTTCTGAAAAGAACAGGGACAACCCTGCCCCAGAAAAAGATGCATGGATGGTCATTACAGGGTCAGAAACTGACCACCGATGAAGATTCCCATAAGGCCATGCTGAACAACCAGCTTCTGAAACTGACAGCAGCGGAGTGGAAGATTCTCCTTTATCTGTCTTCCAATGGTGGAGCCGTTGTCTCCCGGGAGCAGATACTGGACCGTTGTCTGGAATATTCCTTTGAAGGATATGACCGGACAGTGGATACCCATATTAAGAACCTCCGTGCCAAACTTCAGAATCCAGACTGGATTGAGACTGTCAGAGGATACGGATACAGGTTTGCAGGAAACAGTACATGAGATCAATGCGCGCCAGAATGCTGGCGGCTTTTTTTCTGATTATCCTTATCCATAATTTATTACTGGTCCTGACCCTCATATTGGGGTATGGCAATTCCAAAGAGTATTGGAATGATCATGTGGAACAAGAGTCACATGCATTTGTCATGGAATTCCTGACAGAGATGATGAATCAGGGAGGCACCCTGAATGCCGCGTCCAGTTCACTCGTACTGGAGTCAGCCAGGAACTACCTGATCGAGTCCGCCCAGGTATTCCTGTACTCCCCTGAGGGTGAACTTCTTGAATCCTGGACCAATCCCCTCCTGGATAACTACTCACTTGTAAAATCAGAAGTCCAAAAGGCTGAGGCCTTGTACTATAATGGACAGCTCAGAGGATATGTACAGATAATTCCTCTTTCTTTCAGCTACGTGAACCATAACAATGTATTCATTGCACGGATTATAAAACTCTTCACCCTGGGCCTGATCCTATCTGCCGGACTATCACTTCTCCTGGCCTTCCGTATTTCCGCATCCTTCACAAGAGAAGCCCGCCGGACAGCCAGATCACTCATCAAGTTGGCCGGAGGATCCCGGGTAGAGGAATTCACAAAGACAGCGACGGCTGAGCTGTCGACCATCAACGAGGCGGCGGGGTCTTTGCAGAAGATGCTGATATCCGAAGAAGACCGGAGGATTCTCAGATCCCGGAGTCTCGCTCATGACCTGAAAACCCCCTTGACAGCCCTGAAGACACAACTCTATGCCTACAGGGATGGAGTTCTTCTTATGACTCCCGAGGGCTGGGAGAAAATTATGTCAGAAATAGCCGTCCTGGAATCGCTGACCAAAGACTTCCTGATCCTGGGGGAGCTGGATACTGAGGGGAATCAGCTCTCAATCAAAAAAGGATCCGCCGAGAGTCTCCGAGCAGGGATTATGGACTCCCTGGCAGACCTTGCCGAGTCGAAAGGCATTTCTCTGGAGTGGTCCAATGGTCTGGACTATCTGTATTGTGACTTTCCCCTGACCAGCCGGGCTCTGGAAGCCCTGGTTAAAAACGCGATT
Source organism: Oceanispirochaeta sp. (assembly GCF_027859075.1). Classification (NCBI taxonomy): domain Bacteria; kingdom Pseudomonadati; phylum Spirochaetota; class Spirochaetia; order Spirochaetales; family Spirochaetaceae; genus Oceanispirochaeta; species Oceanispirochaeta sp. Next base: position 41,229 of record NZ_JAQIBL010000005.1, read on the forward strand.
CAGCACATGACCATCCAGGGGATTGTGGAGATTGAAGCCGGAGGAACCGCAGAAAGCCCTCATTTCAGGGTCATAAACCCGGGAACGATAGAGGAAGAGCACCTGTCTCTCCTCTTTGATCCCCTCTATAAAACCGACAGAAGCCGGAATAAAAGGGGCAGCGGTCTGGGATTGACGATTTCCAGGCGCATAGCCGAATTTCATAATGGTTCATTAAGAGTTGAAAACCTGGATGAGCATCGTGTCTGCTTCACTTTGAGCCTAAATCGTGGCTGAAAAAGGACTTTCACGACATGACCAGAGGACAGACTCCACAGTATACACACAGTAGCACAAGGAGAAGACTCAATGGCACCGTGTTAAGGCGGTTAAAAATGTGTTATTTTTTTTGCTGCTTCACACATTCTTCACACCTCCTTCATATCATCAACAAATACGGCTACTACCCTCGAGTTAATTGTATAAATTACGCAGAGCGTATGTTCTGTAAATAAACAAGTAGGAGTGAATGTAATATGAAAAAGACTATTGTTTTACTGACAATTGTTCTGGCCATTTTGGCTGCCCCCGTATTTGCTGAAGTAACAACTTCCGGCGACGTAGAGTTTGACTGGGCCTTTGGTGCAGACGACAACTACAAAGACGGCGAAACTGATGGAAGTGCAAAAATTGCTCTTGACGGTGCTATTTCTGATTTCACCTCAATCAGTGCTGCTTTCGAAGCTGACTATGATGATTCAGCATCCCTGAATGCTATGACCCTGACACAGGACATAACAGGTATTCTCGGTGTTGATGGTGCCGTAGCTTTTTCCTACACCGTAGGTTTTATGGGTTACTCTCCTGTAACTTATAGCGAAGTGGCTCCTTACACAGCTGGTATTTTTGATGCCGAAGCCGGTAAAAAAGTTGGTGTAGACGGAAACTTTGGTTCTAGTACTTATACAGTTGGTGAAGACTACTACTCTGCCAGCTCAATGCTTGGATTCAAAATGATGTTCGGCCTGGCCGACATGGTTAATGTAGACGTAGCACTGTACCCCAGTTCTATGATGAGTAAAGAATCTCGCGGTTACTACGGTGCTGCTGACTCTGCCCTTGAAATGGGAATCAATGCTTACGGTACATTCGGCATGGTTGACGCTTCTGTTTACTATGTTGCTTCTACAAGAACAAATCTTCTGGAAGATGATGGTGACGATGCTGACTCAAATGGTAACATGTTTGGTTTCAGTGCTGCTTCCACCGTTATGGAAGGACTTAAAGTTGGTGCCGGTCTTGAAATGAATATGGACCAGGATATTATTGATGTTACCGGAGCTAAAGTTGGCGAAGTTGGTATGAGTGTAACTGATGTTTCTGTTGATGCCGCTTACACCATGGATGCACTGACAGCAGGTCTCTCTTTCTACACTGCTTTTGCCAGTGAAGACACAGGTTTAGATTTTGCAGAAGTTTCTGGCATTGGCATTTCTGCCAAGTATGCTGTAACTGAAATGGCTAACCTGACAGCTGCACTGACAACACCCTTTTCTCCCATCGATCCTCTCGAGTTTGCTGATGTAATGGGATACGAAGTTGGTGCTGATGTAACTTTGGATGGCGTAACATACATGGCTGGATACACATTAATGTCTGACTATTCTGCTTACGACGCTGAGTTCCTGAATAAAAAAGGCGAAGCCACTGGTGACGTATACCTGAAAATCAAAGCCTCTTTCTAATCAATCCTTCAATTGAACTATTGATTTGATACTGCTGCCCCTTCGGGGGCAGTTTTTTTTGCTTTTGAATTGATTGTTAGTTAAGGATTATCCTGAAGGGATACAATCCTCTTTTTGAAATTTAAAGACAGGACAGAATTGATGCCAAATAAATATAGGATACTCATATCTCTTGCCTTTTTTCTACTGGCAGGATGCCAGAGCCATGAAAGCCCTATTGCTCCGGGGGTCGTAATCAAACAGGACCTGGGTGATATCAGCCTGACATTGACTCTCTTGACCGAAGAAGAACTCCTGAAGCGCCATGGCAAAAGCGGTAATCCCTTTGTAGCTTATCCGGGGAAAATCCCCCGGAAGGATTTTTTTGTTTTTGATACAACCATCAGCTCGGAGAGCAGGAAAGTCCTCTTTAATATGCAGGAGATTCTTCTAAACCTGGATACCGGGGTTTCTGACAATGCAAAGAGCAGGGCGACACTGCTGAGGACCTGGGATTTTTACCTTAAGGATGACAACAGCAAAGCCCAGATGAAACGCATCATCAAGCAGAATCTCAGTGATAATTCTTTCACAGCTGCCCCGGGAGAGGATTACAGAGGATACATTGTCTTTCTTGTGAATACCGAAGCGGCAAAAGAGGGAACATTGCTGATTCCGGTGGAAACCAGCGACGGAGATAAGGGAATAATTGAAATGCCCTTCAACTTCACAGCTACTGATTCCGAATCGGAGAATATTTTCAACAAATCCTGAAATCAGACCTGGTATTCCGAGTTGATCCAGGTGGTGGCCTTTTCCGTTGTAAAGACGGTCATTCCACCCTGAAAAACAAGGTCCGCCCGGTTCAGATGGCCATTGAGGTCGCTGACCATGGGGGGAGGAACGGCTATACTGCGCATTCCTGCCCTGTAGGCTGCTTCCACACCCACGGGTGAGTCTTCGATCACCAGACACCCGTCAGGCCTTACCTGCAGCCTCCTGGCCGCCTCCAGAAAGACATGGGGTTCGGGCTTGCCCTCTTCTACTTCCTGAGCGGACACCCGAACCTGAAAAAGATCTAGAATTCCCGTCACAGAACACATCTCATCGATGATGCCATTGGTGGAACCCGAGGCAATTCCTACAGGGATGTTCTTCCCGATGGCCCAATGGACCAGGGCCACCATCTGAGGGAAAGCCGTAATTTCGCTCCGGGCGATCTCCAGAAAGGTTCGTTCCTGAAACTCACGCAATTCTTCATAGGAGGCTTCAATGCCGTATTTTTCCTTGATCATGGGAATAAAGGTGACCGCACCCATTCCGATGTAGGCATCGTGCTCTTCTTCACTCATAAATCCGCCATAGGAGGCTATCATGGCCAGGTCTGCCCTCAGCCAGAGAGGCTCGCTGTCCATTAGTGTTCCGTCCATATCAAAAAGGATCGCTTCAAGTTTCGTCATGGTGTTTCCTCTGTATTTTCTGTATTCTCTGTTTCATCTTTTTCTATATCGCTGTTTTTAGGTGAGACCTGTTTCAGAGACTTCCCGCTGCTCATCAGAATACTGACGGGCTTGAGGGCATCAATGTTGGCGCAGATGATCTTGATGGTTTCTGCCAGAGGGACCGCCAGGAACATGCCCGTAATGCCCCAGATCCATCCCCAGAAAACCAGAGAGATCAGGATGATCACCGGAGAAAGATCCAGTTGGTTTCCCTGCAACTTGGGGTCCAGAAAATTCCCCAGAATCATTTGAATCAGCGGCATGACGATGAGAGCGGCCAGGATGGGATTCCATACGGGATAAAACTGGATAAATGACATCAGAATGGTGGCGACCATGATGATGGTGGAACCAATATTGGGTATGAAGTTAAACAGGATGGCCAGGAAGCCCCACATCAGATAAAAATCGAGTCCAATAAAATAGAGGGAAAGGCTGACTAGAAATCCTGTGGTGATGCTGATTCCCAGCTTGATCGTCAGATACCGTGCAATCTGGGTACTGATGGTCCGGATGATGGTACCGAAACGGATCTGGACACTCTCCTTAGGAAAGGCCATCTTCATCTTACGTTCTGACAGGGGATTCTCCAAGAGCATGAATACAATGAAAAAGACAACAATGATCAGCTGGCCTGCAAAATTGACGAAGGAGATGGATATATTATAGAGTCCCGAACGGAGACTCGCCGACAATTGCAGGACTTCCAGAATATCAGAAGGCAGTTTGTAGCGGATGACAATATCACTGATGATGATGTCAAAGCGGTCCTGGTAATACCCGATGACAGAGACAAATGAAGTGATTCTCGTATAGAAAAACCAGCCGATGGCATAGAGTCCGACCATGAGAATGCCTATGACCAGCAAAACGGCGAGAACCCGGGGTATCCTCTTGTGAAAATGAGTCACCAGAGGGGACAGAACAAAGGACAGGAGGATAGCTATGACCAGGGGAAGGAACAGGGGCTGCAGTATATGCAGAACGGCCCCCATAGCTATGGTCGTCAGTATACCAAGAAATATGGTATTCAATGTTATTTTCATAAGCATATCATAGTATAAAAACAGGGCTTCTGACTATATAGGCGGTATAGGCTCTTTTCCTCCGGCTTTCTTTCGGCTAAGATGGCCGGCGTGACAGAAATAAACTTTAATACCATCAAATTCGTAACGAGTGTCCCCTATATGAAGGGCCGTCCTGCAGAGCGGGGCATTGAAATTGCCTTTGCAGGCCGCTCCAATGCCGGTAAATCCAGTGCCCTGAATGCCATGGCCAACCGGAAGAGTATGGCAAAGACCTCATCGGTACCTGGAAAGACCCAGCATATCAACCTCTTTTCTCTGAAGGAAGACCTGCTTATTGCCGACCTCCCGGGATACGGCTATGCCAAAGTCCCGCCTCGTGAAAAAAAACGCTGGCAGGAAGAGATGACAAACTACATTCTCAACCGGGAATGCCTGAAGGGGATCATTCTTCTTATGGATATCCGCCACCCCCTGACGGATCTGGACCGGGCCATGCTGGACCTGGCGGTCCGGGGGAATAGAGAGGTGCATATCGTGTTGAGCAAGGCTGATAAACTGAAAAGCGGAGCCAGAGCAAAGACACTCAGTGATATGAACAAGGCCCTGAGAGGGTTGACCATCCCCTGGAGTATTCAGACCCTTTCAGCCGTGAAAAAAGACGGAGTCAAAGAGCTTCAGGATCATATCCGGTTCTGGTACGAGTCTGATTAAAGAACTGTGACAAAGACAGTATTACACACAGCTGTCCGACTTAATCATTATTGTTCTATTTTTGATCTTTTTCATCTCTTCTTCGTCACTCAATTGTCAAATATGCTCGATATTCTCCTCATTCGTTCCTAAAATAGAAGAAAGAACTCTGTCAAAAATATCTACAAAATAAGGGATTCTCTGAGAGATCCCTTGATGCGGGTGAACCATAAAACAATAATGAATGATAGGAATAAAGAAACTGAATATGACTGAAAAGTTAGAGGGTAATAAAAGGTACTGAGAACATGAGAAAGAAGAGATTTCTTTTACCATTGCTAATCCTGCTTTTAGGACAGATACAGGCACAGGAAAACTCTGTTGAAAAGACTGAAAAACCAGTTGTTGCCCTAGTTCTGGCGGGGGGAGGTGCCCTCGGTTTCGCCCATGTTGGTGTTTTGCAGGTACTGAAAGAAGAAGGGATAAGACCCGATATGGTCATTGGGACGAGTATTGGGAGTATCATTGGTGGATTATACTGCTGCGGTTACAGTCCTGATGAATTGGAAACCATTATTATTGAAGCAGACTGGAAGAATCTTATTTTAGATAAATTCGACAGGAAGGAAATCAGTTTTGAACAAAAAAGCAGGGAGCGCCGCTACTATCTTTCCATAGGATTGAACAAGGAAGGCCAGGTTGAAAATACCGGATTTTCTCAGGGCCAGCATGCAGTAGAGTTCCTGGACAGGCTTATGGCCCAATATGCATCTGAGATGGATTTTGATGATCTTCCCATTCCATTCAGGGCGGTGGCTGCCGATTTCATCACCGGAGAAAAAATCGTTTATGCTACAGGAGATCTAAAAACAGCAATTAGGGCCTCCATGTCAATCCCTGGTATTTTTACGCCCGTTTACTATCAGGGACGATATGCCATCGATGGAGGATGGGTCGAGAATCTGCCTACTACCGTTGCTAAGGATATGGGAGCCGATATCATTATTGCAGTTTCACTCTATTCTCTAGAACAAGATATTGAAAAATTATCAAATATCGCCGCAATAGCAGCTCAGGCTGATCAGATCAAAACACATGATAAAGACAAAATTAGTTTGAAAGCTGTCGACTTGCTCATTTCACCGAATCTTAAAGGGTATAATATGGGTGATTTCGCAAAAGGAGCCCCTCTGATTACATTAGGTTATGAGGCTGCGGATAATATGAGGTCGGAAATTAAAAATCTGGCATCAGAGATTTCAGATTCATCAGCTCCAAAAGAAAAAAAGCTGATAACCGGATATCCAATGAACAAGATAGTATCTGAAACGGTTCTTTATCCACTCCGTAAAATTATCGTTGATTCTAAAGGCCGTCCGGATCTGGAATTAAAGCTTGCAGCCACACTGAAAGAAGCTTTGTCCAACAGCCCTGATATAACACAAATTCAAAAGCATGTATATGCGTTATTCGACAGTGGTGAATATAAACGCCTTCGTTACAGACTTATTGCTGTAGAGGATGGACAATTTGATCTTCTTGTAGAAGCACCTCCAGTTGGAAAACCAGATGAACTTATCAGTGCAGCTGTAAATTTTTCAATTCTGCGCAGCGAAAGCATTATGTCTGATTTCTCTTTGAAACTGGCATATCAGTATTGGTTCGGCAGGAATAAAACCGGATACTACGATGTGGAAGCCTGGTTATCTGCCTACCCCTCCTTTATGCTCTCCTTAGGATATGATCCCTCAAATTGGTCTGGAATGCTGATCCTCCGGACAGGGGTTTTACAGAATCCCGCCTATTTCTATGATTCCGATCATCTGGAATCGTCCTACCTTGTCGGAAAAACCGGAGCAAGCCTATATTATGAACAACCCTTTCTGAGACGATTAGAAATTACAACAGGTAGTTTTGCCAGGCTGAATTGGATGGATTTTAAGGAAGGCGAGAAAAACTTTTCCGAGATTAATTCATTTCAGTACGGAGTCAAAGCATTTTTTGCTGCCGATACTCTGGATCGAGTCATCGCTCCCCGGAAAGGTGTCAATTTCCTTGTATTCTCGGAGCTGCAATTGACGCCCGAAGAAGAGGAGTCCGCTATTTTACTCAAGGGTGCCGGAGAAGTCTTTATCCCGCTCTGGAGTGGGGCCCAGATGATACCATTTGGTGAATACCAGAATGTCGTCAACGGAAATTTGTCTGCAGTATCACGACCTTTCCTCGGAGAGGGATTCTCTGTTGCTGGATATATGCCTCAGGAGCTAAGAGCGGAAAATATCATCATGGGGGGACTGACCTTCCAACAGAAGATATTGGATCTTCCTTATAGCGTTGGTAATGAATTTTATCTACAGCTTAAAACGAATACAGCGTCTCTGTGGGTGGATTCGGAAGTGGATGAACACAGAGATTCCACTCTCTATCAAGGAGGTTCAATAGGGGTTATGGTGGCTACATATTTGGGTGAATTGGAAATGAATGTACAGTTCAACAAGGATATGAGGTGGACACTCTTTCTGGGATTGTCAACTTCATCCGTACTGTTTAAGGACCGCTATTTCTGATCAGTTAACAATCTCTGTGCTGTGATAAAATATTGAGATACGAACTGATATATCGGCCCAAGGGATAAGAGGACCTTGGGGCGATTTCTCAAAAATACCAGTGATCAGTTCGACAGGCTGTTAGAGGGAACCAGTCACTTCTTTCAGGTACTCGGTTCTGATACAGGTATCAAACAGCTCTTTGGGCATGAACTCTTTTCGTTCTTCCATCCACCCGCTTCTATCTCTTGTGATTTTAACCTGATACCCGTCTTTGCTTTCCCGCAGGATTTCCAGAATTTCTTTCCGGTCGGGGGTTCCCTTGATAGTATACGCCTTCATTTTGAACTCCTTCGAATTGATCCTGAACCTCTTTAGAAAATCAAAAGGTTACAGGAAATAGTAGCTTATTCCCATTATCGGCATTTAATTAAGCGATATTAGCACTGCATATTCTCATTTAGGGCTTGCCTTTTGATTCAGGGTTTGAAAAAATGGCATTCATGCCGGTCATAGCCCTGGGTGGAATCAAACATACAGGAAAATCCACAGTAGGAAAGATAGTTTCAGAAAGACTATCACTCCCCTTCCACGATCTGGATGATCTGATTCTCAAAATTCTTCCCCCTCGATGGACCATCAGAAAATGGTATAAAGAGATGGGTGAGATGGAATTCAAGGCCAAAGAGAAGGAAGCGCTGAGGCATTATCTGGATGAAAATTCAGAGAAGATACGGATACTGGCTCTGGGCGGGGGCACCCTGGAAAATATGGGCGCCCTGAAACTTTTAAAGGATTCGGACACAGAGATTTTCATCCTGAACGAGAGGACCGAGATTCTTTATCAGAGAATCATAGTGAAGGGAATCCCTCCCTTTCTTGATGCATCCGATCCGGAAGGATCCTTCGAAAAGCTCTACACAAAACGGACAAAGACCCTGTTAAACCAGGGAGATCATATCATCGATATACACGGTTTGAATCAACAGCAGGCAGCAGAGCAGGTGATTCGGCTTATCAGGAGCAATTATGGCGGGTAATACATTTGGGACGGCATTCAGGATCACGACCTTCGGAGAATCTCATGGAGAAGCTGTGGGAGTCATCATTGACGGTGTTCCTCCGGGACTTCCCATTTCGGAAGAAGATATACAGCCGGATATGGACCGCCGGAAACCCGGACAGTCCGACCTGACAACTCCCCGAAAGGAGAGTGATACCGTCATAATACAGAGCGGTGTTTTTGAAGGGAAATCCACAGGAACCCCCCTCATGATCATGCTGCTGAACACCAATACAATTTCCAGCGATTATGATGACGTTAAGAATAAGTACCGACCCGGTCATGCCGACTATACGTATCAGCAGAAATACGGGATCAGAGACTGGAGAGGAAGCGGCAGAGCCTCAGGACGGGAAACGGCAGGACGTGTCGCCGCCGGTGCAATAGCCAAAAAAGTACTGAGCCTGCAGGGCATCAGCATCAAGGCCTACACCCTGGCGGCCGCGGGAATCCGCTGTGAAAAATATATCCCCGATCAAATCGAAAAAAACCCTATGAGAGCCTGTGACCCCGAGGCAGCCCTCAAGATGATAGAAGTTGTCGAGTCATTGAAAGATAAGGGAAACAGTGCCGGAGGCATTATCGAATGCCGGATTGAGGGCGTTCCTCCCGGACTGGGAGAACCCGTTTTTGATAAGCTGGAAGCCGACCTTGGCAAGGCGATCCTGTCTATCGGTGCGGTCAAGGGATTTGAAATCGGGGAAGGCTTTAAGGCCGCGGATATGTTTGGCTCCGACCACAACGACGAAATGTCAGGCCGGGGATTCCTGACCAACCATGCGGGGGGCATCACCGGTGGAATATCCACAGGCCAGGAAATCATCTTCAGGGCAGCGGTTAAGCCAACGGCTTCCATCTCCGCTCTGCAGCATACAGTGGATGTGACGGGAAAAGAAACAGAGATACGGACAGAAGGAAGGCATGACCCGATCATATGCCCCCGCATCATCCCCGTAATGGAAGCGATGACGGCCATAGTCCTTGTAGACCATTTGTTGAGACAGAGAGCCCAGAAGAGCTTTCAGATGAGCTGAATGGCTACTTTCATTCTAATTGAGCCGTCACAATGAGGGGAAGTTGTCCAGATCCGGCGGAAACTTCCTGATAACTGCCATAGGTATCCCACTCTGCATAACCTGACATGCTTAAGGCGGCCATCAGGGTTTCGGGCATCATTGGATAGTGAAGAATGCTGTTTTCAAAGAGCCGGCCTGTTTTTTTTTCTTCCAGTTCTGTCACAAAAGAGAGCATACCATCGCTGGCACCGGGTTCATAATGCCGCTTGAACCGGCAGTGCTCGGTTTCTATAAGGGGAAAAGTCATTCCCTCATCCAGAATATTAGTATAATTCAAAATCTGCAGTATAAGAGTCCCTCTGGTGTTCAACAATTTTGCCGCATCCTGAAGAAACTGAAACTGCAGGTTAAAGGGGATATGGATCAGGGTATTCCCCAAACAGATCACTGCGTCAAAGCACTCCAGGGAATACAGCTGGGTCATATCAGTCAGATTCCCCGGTTTGAACACGGGGTTCTCATCCTTTTCAATCCCGGTAAGCTCTTCAGCAAGTCTGATATCTGCCTCATAAATCATAGACTCATCCAGATCAAAACCTTTCGCCTGAATTCCCTGTTGTCTGAGCTGCCGGACCATTCCTCCGGTACCGCAGCCCGCATCAAGGAGACTGGATTCAGAAGGGACTCTTTTCATTACAAAGTCCAGACTTTCTATAGACAGGGGAAATATTTCTTCATAATATTTTGAAAGGATTGAATAAAAGTCCATGATGTACCTCAAGCAAAAATATACAGCAGCATACAAAAAAAACCGCCCTGTAAGGACGGCTTTTTTTAATAACACTCTATGAATTCATCAGTCGTTGGGAGAAAAATCAGATTTTTCGGCTCCGCAGAGGGGACAGACCCAATCTTCGGGAATGTCTTTGAATTCTGTTCCGGCAGCGATACCATTATCAGTATCGCCTTCTGCAGGATCGTAAATATAGCCGCAAACATCGCATACATATTTCATGTTGTAACCTCCAAAACCTCATTATCCGGGTTTCAATAAAAGTATATATATTTATTGCCCCTTCGCAAGGGCAATACATATCAAAAAAACAGGGCTTTAACTTTTCCAGAGTCCGTGAAGATTACAGTACTCTCTCGCTGTAACCTGAGACGCTGTCACAGCAAACTCTGCCACGGGCTGATCTCCGGGTTTCAGGAACTGCTTATAAGACTTACCGTCGGCAATCAGCTCGATCCACTGAATGGAGTGCTCTGCTGTCATAGGGTGAAGAGTGCTGCCTACAATCACTTTATAACCACCGCTGATCTTTTCAATCACGGGAACATGCTTTTCCGTTGAGGAATCAGCCGTTTTTTCATCCAGCAGTGTCATTGGCTGACCACAGCAAACCAACTCTCCACCGCCGACAAATAGAACTTCGACTATGTTACCGCATACATCACACTTATAGACTTGACCTTTTGCAATCATATTTTACTCCTGTAAAATTTATTTAAGATTCGAATTTACCAGTTTTCGCCCAGGACTTCAAAATGAGCCTGAGGATGGGCACAGGCGGGGCATTTATTGGGAGCCTTTAAACC
>NZ_JAQIBL010000006.1 GCF_027859075.1 Oceanispirochaeta sp.
GAACTAAGAAACTTCATTTTATATTCCATATGCCATCCTCAGGGATTCGGGAGACGGTTTTATTTAAGCGCTGACGACAACCGCCGGCGCTTCTTACCATTCATATTACCGCATTTTAAATTCTTTTTTTGAAATAATATAATTCAGTGCCCCGTCAAGGAAGCCTTCACATCGGCAAAGCCTGTAGACTCGGCGACCTGGGTGAGAGATGGGACTGTCCTGCAATCAATTCTCTCATCATGGCCACATTTGTGGGTTCTTATATGCTGTCCAATCAGATTAGAGGACGAGCCATCAGGACTCAGGGAGGGAGATCCTTGTGAAGGCACGGTCCCATTCCCTCTCCTCCCACTTTGTTAAAAAGACTGAAATTATTGACATTTGGAAAAGCTGATGATTTTAAAACCCTCTATCCTACAGACTTCTCAGATTCAGGCTTCTTGAACAGAGCATTAGCTTTTCTGAGAATTCTCAATGTTAGGTATCCCTGGACAAGGACTATTATTTTAAATAAATGGAAGAGGGAAACTGTATACAATAAAAAGAATATTGAGATTGTTGTTGACCGCCAAGACTGCCAGAGATTAACATTAAACCAATACACTAAGCGGCCGTCGTATACTGGTATTACCCCAGCTTCCCAAGCTGGAGAAGCGGGTTCGATTCCCGTCGGCCGCTTTTTTCATCAGTAATTATCAGACTCAAGAGAGGCAGGTGTAAAAATGGATCGTCGGAATTTAAAATATATCGGTCCCCATGTCAGCATCGCCGGAGGAGTCGAAAATGCCCCCCTGAATGCCTTAAAAACAGGGGCTACCGGCTTCGGGATGTTTACAAAAAACCAGAGACAGTGGGTTGCCAAACCTTTGACTGAGGAAAGCATTCAGAAATTCACAATCAATATGAAAGAGGGTGGATTTACGGCAGATGCCGTGCTCCCTCATGATTCGTATCTGATCAACCTGGGTCATCCCGAAATTGAGAAATTGGAGAAGTCAAGGGCTGCCTTTCTGGACGAGGTGCAGAGGGTGGAGCAGCTGGGTTTAAAATATCTGAACTTCCACCCTGGAAGTCATCTGAAGACCATTGAGCCGAAAGACTGCCTGGACCGGATTGCCGAAAGTATAAATATAACCATAGATCAGACGGAACAGGCTGTTCTTCTGATTGAGAATACAGCCGGGCAGGGTTCTAATATGGGCAGCCGCTTCGAAGAGATCGCCCGGATTATTGAGGGTGTGAAGGATCAGTCCCGAGTCGCCGTGTGCCTGGATACCTGCCACCTCTTTGCGGCGGGGTACGATCTGAGGACTGAGGAAACCAGGACAAAAACCTGGGCCGACTTTGATCGACTGATCGGTTTTGACTTTCTGAAAGGCATGCATTTGAATGATGCCAAGTCGACCTTTGAGAGTCATCTGGACCGGCACCACAGCCTGGGCCAGGGAAATATCGGCTGGGAGGCTTTTGAGCAGATTGCCGGAGATCCCCGTTTCAACGGCATTCCCCTTGTTCTTGAAACAATTGATGAAAAGTTGTGGCCCGAAGAAGTCAGTAAACTCCTGGCAAAAGTCTAGAGATCCGAGAAATCATTGATGACTCCGCTGAGTATATAGACGCTGTAATTGTCCCGGAATCCGGCCTTTTTGAGAATATCTTTATAGGGGCTCTCTGCGACAGCAATTCCATTCACGGTTTCTACCTTAATCGATTTGAGAGGCTTGAAATCCCGGCTTAAAAGGATTTTGAAAAAGCTCAGGGCTTCCAGAGAATCAGGTGAATTTTCATCCTGGAAGAAGTCCAGTTCCTTCCCGTTCCTTTTGGAGAAAAGGAGGGGATTCTCTCCTCTGAAAACCATATGGCTCCCTACCAGCCTGGTTGGATAATTTCCCTTCAGGGCATCGACCTTGATTCCCGCCAGAGAGGCCGGGTCGGTGCAGTTCATCCAGTACATTCCCTCTTCATCCAGTGGTTCAGAGAGTTCCCGCAGAGCTTCCCAGCTGGCAAACTGGATACCCCGGATCTCTTCAAAAAAATAACCCGAAACGCACTCCCCCGAGAGTTCCATCAGGCGGAGAGTCGGAAAAAGGGAGTTCCAGTTCATCGGCTGGGTCTCTTTTTCAAGGAGCTGCCTGAAGAGAACTCCATACCGGAGAAAAAGCTGGCGGACCCCGTTCCTGAGGCGTTCATCCTGTTCGATAAGATCTTCCTCATCAGAGATGGACTCGGTCAGAAACCAGCGCCCCTCCAGGGGCCTGGAAGTCTTCCACCTGTTGAATCCGCCCCGGCTGATCCTCGGGCTTCCGCTTTTTTGTTCCATATCCCTGAAGGATTCGGCGCTGAATTTATTCAGAACTCCACTCCGGACCGTCTCATAATGGTCATTGCTAAGATGCCCCTCCCAGCACTGTTTCCAGAGAAAAGCCACCAGTGCACTGCTGTTTTTCTGACTGTGTTCCTTGATGTCCCAGAAAGTGAAACTTCCTCTTTTATCGGGAAGAAGAGTCTCTATCTCATCATCAGACGTCCCTCTTTTGATAAACAGGGTCTGCTCATCCTCAAAACAGAAGGCAATCTTCTCTTTCCCGCAGCCATACCAGAGTAGGGAGCTCTCCTGAAAAAGGGTATCCAGCCAGGACTTGTAATACGGCCGGATTCTGGACGGGAAATAATCGCTTTCCCAGAGAGCCGGTTTGGCACCATAGGCGATCAGCTTCTCAAAGACATCCTGTAAATCTTCCTTTCCCGTGCCGGCTTTCGTCAATGATTGATGCTGGGCCAGAAACAACTGCAGTTTTCTGACAGGCAGGGCCTTGAACTGACTCCGGCCTTTTCTCCTTTTCAGGCGGAAGAGAATCTCCAGGTTTTCGGCCATGCAGAACTGATCTGCTTCAGCATTATCGGTGAGGACATCGATGATGAGATCCCCCGATTCCCTCAGGATTTCCAGACAATGAAGGATCTCCTTTTCTTCCGCCGGGTAGAGGGCGGTCAGAGTTTCAATGGATTCGGGCCCGGAAAAACTGATCCACCGGGGAAGGATGAAATCGATCTCTCTGCTGAATCCAGGCTCTCCGTATTTCTTCTTATAAAGAGAGGAGATCACAAGGGGTTCCCGGCTCAGAGGAGTCTCCCAAAAGACGAGTTTTTCCTCGACCGCTCTGAGAATCGCTGTTGATTCCTCCGGCAGATCCCGGGCCAGGGCGTCTTTCATCTCCTGCCACTGGCTTAAGGGAATAAAGATCCTCTCCTCCACCCAGTCGTAAAGATCATCGGATGACCGGGGGCAGTAGTCAGGATAGGTCCTCTGGAGTTTCTGATTAAACTCCGCCACAAGATCCCCGGACAGCATGGGTCTCAGACCGGACTCATGCACAATCCCCTTGATCAGATCTTCCCTGAGATTGGACTGTCCTCCCAGGGGCGTATCGTCTTCATACATCCTCTGATTGGTATGATCATAAACAATGCCTGAGGCAAAGGGAGAGGGAGTTTTTGTCATGACTTCGCTGACCTTAATTCCCCCTTCCCTGATCTCATCCAGGACCTGAGTGAGGGATTTCAAATCAAAATCATCATGGAGGCAGGACCTCCATGTCTCAGTCAGAATGGGAAAGTCCTCATAAGGGCTAACGGCCTGAAGGAGCTTTTTTGACCGGAGCCTGGTGAGCCACAGGGGTGTCCTCTGTTTAAATGATTTTCTGGGAAGGAGAAGGGCTCTGGAAGCATTATGCCTGAATCGTCCTCCGAAAAACATGGTGGATTCGAGTCTCTGGCGGAGCAGTTTTTCCAGATTATCGCCACTGACAAGAGACAGAACATCATTGACCTCAAACTCATGGGGCAGATCAAGGATAATGGCATCATCGTCACAGAAGACCTGCAGGGGATATCCATGCTTGTTTTCCCAGGCCTGAGAGAGGGCTTCACTGTAGGGAAAGTTCATCTTCCCGCCCCAGAGAGTGTGAAGGATAATCTGATGGCAGTCGGTCCTGTTCAGGGGATCATTAAAGTGCTCAATGAGCAGATGAGTCCGGTGAGGCAGGGCTCCCCCCGTGTGTTCTCTCTGTCTTTTCATGTAAGAGATCAGAGCGGATACGGCATCTTCTTTCAGAGAATAAGAGGAGCTGAGGATCTCTGTGAGAACAGATTCCCCCTGCCCCCGGGGCTTCATCAGTTCAGTCTCGATGAATTGAAGAAGATCGAGGATTTTTCCCGAATAAAAGAAGTCCCGTCCATTGGGGTCGGCCTTCCAGAAGGGGCTCATGGCTCCTCCCGAATCGGCAGGGCTGACCTCCACTGAGCGGTCATTGATATTGTCAATCCGCCAGGTCTGGGTGCCCAGGGTGAAGAAATCGCCATGAGAACGCTCCCATACAAACTCTTCGTCCAATTCCCCGATTTTGGCACCCTCACCGTGGATTCTCAGCTCATAATATCCCCGATCGGGTATGGTCCCTCCCGACATGTAGAGAACACGCTCGGCGCCGTCTCTTGCCCGGACGGTATTCTCCAGCTTATCAATATTCAGTCGCGGTTTGAGCTCTCCTATTCGGGTATCGCTGTAACGACCGTTGAGCATCTCCAGGACCAGATCAAAATGATTCCGGGGCAGGGTATGCCATACGTAAATACTGGTGATGAAAAGGTAGAGTTCATCGATGGGCCACTCCCTTGTACAGCACATGGACAGCAGGACCTGAGCCAGCACATCCAGAGGATTGACGGGAACCTCCATCTCTTCTATTTCACTGTCCAATACGGCTTTGGCCGTGACGGCACAGCGGATCATGTCATTCCCGAACATCGGAAACAGGGTGGTCCGGCTGACATCTCCCACATTGTGCCCGCCCCGTCCGATCCTCTGCACTGCCGAGGAAACCGAAAAGGGGGCTGAAATAAGGATCACTTCATCAATAGCACCGATGTCGATTCCCATTTCAAGAGAACTGGTGGCAACGATGGCTTTGAGTTCTCCTTTCTTCATCTTCTGCTCTACAAAATAACGGATTTCCCGGGAGAGGGAACCGTGATGGGCAAAGGCAAGGATTTCACCCACCGACTCGTTGATCATACGGGTGACTTTTTCGGTCTGCCTTCTGCTGTTACTGAAGATCAATGTTGATCTGTTGACCCTGATTCTCTGAACGATCTGTTCAATTACCCCAGGCCAGTGAGAATCCTCACCCTCAGGGTTTTCAGGAAAACTGACATTGATTTCATACTGCTTTTGAATATCCGACGGGATGATTTTGACACGCCTGGCCCGCAAAGCCTCGTCCTTATGATCTCTCGGATAAAATCCGCCGAGAAGTGAGGCCACAAGAGACAGGGGATGCACTGTGGCGGAGAGTCCTATCCTCTGAAACTCGCCGTTAATCAGAGTCAGTCTTTCAATGGCAGAAATAAGATGGACCCCTCGTTTATTGGCGGCAACAGCGTGAATTTCATCCAGAATAACAACTGAAAGCCCGGCAAGAATCTTCCCGGCGGCTCCGGAGGTGAGCAGTATATTCAGACTTTCGGGAGTGGTAATCAGGATTTCCGGAGGGCGCCGCATCATTTTCTGTCTGTCCGAACTGCTGGTATCCCCGCTTCTGGTTAGAACATGGATATCGGGAAAGGGAACAGATCTCTCTTCAAAATAAGCCTTCAGATCTTTCAGTGGCTCTCTCAGGTTCCGCCGGATATCATTATTGAGGGCCTTTAAGGGGGAGATGTACAGAATGCGGACCATCCCGGAAGGCCACTCTCCGAGGATGAGCTGATTCAGAGACCATAAAAATGCGGCAAGGGTTTTCCCGCTCCCTGTGGGGGCAGTCATCAGAACATGAGATCCTGAGGCTATTTCCTTCCAGCCTCTTTCCTGGATGTCTGTGGGCTTCCTGTACTTTGATACAAACCACTCCCGCAGGAGCGGATGGAACTGGTGCATTAGTAAATCCGGCATAATCGATTGGTTATATAAGTAGAATGACCAATGATATGGTTGGTGATGGGCAGAAGACCGGCCACTAGCGGGGAAGTTTCCAGAACAGTTATGGCCGATGAGGATCGATTGGCAATCCTAATACCTTGGCCTGCTAAATAATCCCGAATCGGTCCCCTGGTGAGGGAAAATAGATTCCCGATACTCATGAATCAACTCCTATAGAATAATTTATACTCCAAAAAAAGCAGCATAGTTATCCTTATGTAGAAAAAACTATACTGCCAGTATAAATCCTATAAATCTATAGTACTATTTTAATATCTGAAAAGAACTGTCATCTGTTGGTGTTCCGCCGATTGTAGCTCTGATTGTCGCGATTCCCTTTGCCTCAAAAGCGGCGGCTACTTTTTCCTGAAGTTCTTTTCCAGGTGTGAGGGCAACCATATATCCACCCCGGCCTCCACCGGTCACCTTGGCCCCATAGGCTCCAAGAGAATTGGCCAGATCACACAATGAAATCAGTTTTTCATGAGAGAGACCCATTTCAATCAGTATCTTATGGTTTTCGTTCATAATCTGTCCCGTTTCTCTGAGGTCTTCAGCGGAGAGAGCCTGTCCTAATTCTTCCACCTGGAATTTTATTGTATTGAGCCGCCTATTAAACAGTTCAGCATTTTCACTTTCCTGTTGTTCTAAAAAACCTTTCAGGGAGGCCGTATTAGCAGTGACCCCGCTATTGCCCAGTACAATTTCAACAGGCTGAGAAAGTGTTATTCGTTCAAACTGTTTAACCCCTTTCTTTATTCTGTATTGAATGACGCCGCCATAGGTTGAAACTGTATTATCCAAACCGCTGGGTAAACCATGGTATCCAAACTCTCCTTCCCAGGCGACATGATTGATATCAAGAACATCCATATTCAGTGCAAATTCCTTATTACAGGCCCTGGCAAAAGAGACACAGATGGCCGCACTGGCTCCGACTCCGCTACCCGCAAGCAGATCTCCTCCAACAGTAATCTTTATGGGATTTTTCTCCAGATCCAGCCCCATGACCTCAACCATTCTGTCAAAGGATGCAAGGCAGTCCTTTTCTTTGGCTTTTTTATATCCGGGAACTTCAATTCGATTGTCCACAAGGGTCCAGCCTGAGCCTGATCCAAGACGCTCTACAGTACATTCTGTTTCAAAGGGAATGGCAGCAAGAATCGCCGGAACCTCCCATAAGACAAACTGATCTCCAATTAAAATTGTTTTTCCAAATCCTGTTCCTTTATTCATGCTTCCCCATCCTTTTTTTTAATATTTTCTCTACCTCAGCAATAAGCAGAGCTTCTTGTCCAATTTTTACAGTCGTTGCGGCCGAAAGGCTATGACAGGCATCTGAAAATCCCCCCAGTATGGAAGTCGCTTCGGGAAGAAAACTGTTTAATCCCGGGATAAGACCAGAACGTTTTTTTTAGGTCAGAGCCTCTGAGACCCTCATGGAAATTTTTGTCCCGTTAAATTCGATAGGCCCGAATCCTGGAACCATATCAGGAACTATCTGAAACCCCGCCAGATATTTGGTTTGATCCAGAAACCCCATCTCCTTGATATAGGAGCAGAAGACTCCGATCATTTTAACACCCATGGGCTGAAAACGGTTTTCAACATTGAACCACTGCAGGTGCTCTGTCGTAGGAATGTTAATTTTAAGATTTTCAATTTCCTTTTCAAAGATATCCTGCTTTTTTATCAGAAGCTGCTGAGCGAATTCCGCAATATCCTTATTAATTCCCCTTTGGCATATATCAATACCTCTGGAAGATCCATCGCTGTAGTACCCCACTCCCCCTACAGTATCCAGGACATTGCAGACTTCTAAGGCAGGATATAATTTGTCTCCCAGTTTTATGCCGTATTCTTCGCCATCTTCATTTTTCCTGACCTGAATTGATCCTGTCTTAACAGCAGTATTCAAAACCTCCCGGTTGACCCCGGAGAGGCATCCGTCAACAAGGAATCCATCTCCGATGGCCCCCAGAACAGCCAGATGGGAACCGGCACCCCCATTTTGTCCTCAGCGGCGTATAATGTCCTCGGCAAATAAATAGCAGGTGGTTGAAGCGGAGATGTCCCGGTCTCCTTTTAACCCATACAACTCTCCATCCAGATTGAATACCGACTCATCATCTACTTTTTCCGCAGGATGATGATCAAGGATGATGACAAGATTATTCCCATTATTTATTGCAGAAATAAGAGGGGCAATCTTTCCGGCAAAGTCTGCAAAGATAATAATTTGCCCTTTCTCTTTCAAAATTTTTTCAAGAACCTGGGGATAGGGCTTCTCCAATGAGAATCGTGAGACCCCATAGCCTATTTGCTGAAAAGTGTTGAGCAGGATTGTCCCCGAACTTAATCCATCGGTATCATTGTGGTGAAGAAGTGTCACTTTCCGGAGCGACTTATTCTTAAGGGCAACAATTGCCTCTTCCATAGCGTCAATCAGATTATCAACCATCGAATCTCCCAATCAGACATCCAAGTCCGTCAAAATGAACATGTTCGAACATTATAGAGCCACTTCGTGATCGAAATCAATCATTATTTGTAGATTCTAAATATTGCGTCCATGAGACAGGCAGAATATACTGGACATATGAAAGATAACGATCAGTCAAAGCAGCTGCAATCACAGAAAATCAGGCAGAAAAGGATTATTGAACTCATTCAGAGAGACGGTCACGTCAGAGTCCTGGATTTGAGCAAACTTCTGAATGTCTCGGAAATTACAATCCGAAGGGATTTGGCACTCCTTGAAAAAAAAGATTCTCTCGAAAGAACTCATGGCGGGGCCATCTCTACCAAACGGATATTCAAAGAGGTCAATTACAGCAGCCGTTCCGATGAGGAAGTGGAAAATAAAGACTCTATTGCCCGGCTCGCGGCAGAACTGATCAATGACGGTGATACTGTTTTCATCAACGGCGGATCCACGACCTACCATATTTTCAGATATATAAACAAAAAGAACGTAAAAATTGTAACGACAAATCCCGGCTGTATCGGTCAGATTCAAAACCCTGATATTGAGCTGATTCTGGCCGGAGGACTGTATCATCCCCAGTCTAATTCATTTTACGGCGGATTTACGAACGATATTCTCAATCAGGTGAATGCCAATAAAGCTATAATCGGTGTTCATGGCATCAGCTGTCTATCCGGATTGACGACACCCATGCAGCATGCAGCTGAAACAAGCAGACTGATGATCAACAGGACCAGAGGAGAAGTCATTATCGTAGCGGATCATCGCAAGATCGGCCTGGTCTCAGACTATGTGACTGCTCCTACAAGCCGCATTAATACATTGATCACCGACTGGTTTCTGGACAAGGACTATATTCAGGATTTTGAAGATCTGGGTATCAATGTCCTCCAGACCAAAGCTCTGGAGGAGTAAGGCCGAATAACAGCAGTCAGAAGATGGAATGACTGAGATCCCCTTTTAAAGTCATTTCAATCTAATAGGAGTGTCAGATGCAAAAAAAGGGGATACCTGCCCAGCAGGGAAAAAATGTCTCCTCCCCGGGATATTTTAATCCAGCTGAAAGAATCCATCTGGGCTCTCCTGCTCCCCTCCGGGATCATCATGGGAATCCGATTCGGGATTTTCACACCCACCGAAGCCGGTGCAATTGCGGTTCTCTTCTGTACGATTGTAGGTGTTTTTTTTACAAAAATCTCAAATGGAAACACTTTCCTCTCATTTTGATGAATACAGTTTACACCACAAGTTCTGTTATCCTTATTATTGTATCAGCCTCTGTTTTCGGTCAGTATATGAGCTGGGAACGTATTCCTTATCTCCTCACCCAGTCCCTTATGACTTTTTCAGGTTCTCCCTGGTTGATGCTGATTATCATCAATGTGTTTCTTCTTTTTTTAGGAATGTTCCTGGAAGGCGGAGCTGTATTGATCATTGTGGCTCCTCTCCTGGTTCCTGTCATCAAAACCATGGGGATTGATGTTGTTCACTTTGGTCTGGTCTTAATTGTCAATATAATGATAGGCGGGATCACACCCCCCTTCGGTTCAATGATGTTTACCACCTGTTCCATTACCAAAGTACCTGTGGTCGATTTTATGAAAGAAATATGGCCCTTTATCATCGCACAGATACTGGTTCTTCTGGTGGTAACCTATATTCCCGCAGTCGTGCTCTTTCTGCCAAATCTGATTTAACAGATGTCCCGGGGGATAGAAGCTCTATCCCCTGAGATGTTTTATCCCCGGGGCTGACAGCCCTCGCGGTTCAAAGTACAATGTCCCTCATGGTCACATTCTTCGCCTCACTTTCTGCATTAACATACGGTTCCGCCGATTTTTTCGGAGGCCTGGCATCCCGGAAAAGCCCTGCCACAACGGTTGTCGCCTGGTCTCAGGGCGTAGGCTTCCTGGTCGCCCTGATGACTGCGCCCCTGATGGGAGCCAGCTCAGCAGAATTCTCAGATATTCTCTGGGGAATAGCTGCCGGACTGGCAGGAGCCGGGGGAGTAGGCTTTTTGTACCGGGGGCTGGCCTCGGGCCTGGCATCGGTGGTGTCCCCTGTTGCCGCCCTGACCGGTGCGACCCTCCCTGTCTTCTTTGCCGTTTTCAGCGGTGAAAGACCAGGACTCGTGACATGGACCGGGATTGCCCTGGCATTGCCGGCTATCATTCTGCTATCAACAGAAGAGGATGAGAAGAAAGACCATGTTCTGAAGTCTCTCCAGTATGGGTTTCTGGCGGGTGTTGGTTTCAGCGGCTTTTTTATTCTCATTGCCCAGACGGGAGACCACTCGGGCATGTGGCCCCTTGTGGCTGCCCGGGCAGCGACGGTCCCTATATTCTTATCAGTAACGGCTCTGCGCCGTCTTCCCCTGGTGCTCGAAAAAGCAAGCCGCGGAAAGGCTGTTCTTGCGGGAGCTCTGGATATGAGCGCCAATATTTTTTACCTGCTGGCAACCAGGACAGGGTTCATGGTGACTGCCGTCGTGATCACAGCCCTGTATCCTGCACCGACGGTATTCCTGCAGCGTATTGTTCTAGGTGAGAAAATCAGTAAAGCCCGAGTTTTCGGACTGATTCTGGCCA